>CAZRHO010000042.1:0-8699 GCA_964599955.1 uncultured Methanosarcinales archaeon | reverse complement strand
TCGCTAATTGCCATTCTCTTCCTAAAGCATCTTTAAACATAAAATCTAGCTTGGGACCATAGAAAGCAGCTTCACCTACAATTCTACGGTATGGCAAATTATTCTCTTTAGCCGCATTCTCTAATGATTCTTCAGCTAATACCCACACTTCATTTGAACCTAAATATTTACTTTGATCATTCCCCCTTACTGATAAACTGACCCAATAATTTTTTACCATGCCGATTGTTTCATAAAATTGTTTGATGACGTCAACCATTAAAGCTACTTCTTCTTTAATTTGATTAACTCTACAAAAAATATGTCCGTCATCTTGTGTGATAGCTCTAACTCTACTTAAACCATTTAATTGTCCTGATTTTTCATCTCGGTAAACTGTTGCTGGTTCAAAATATCTCACTGGCATGTCTCTATAACTAAAAGTGAAATTATCAAATATTTGCATATGGTGTGGACAATTCATTGGCTTAATTATGAATTTATCAGATTTACCTTGCACTTTAAACAATTCATCACCAAACTTGTCCCAATGGCCACTTTTCTTATACAAATCTTCTTTAGCTATATGCGGAGTCCAAACTTGTTCATAACCTTTAAGTTTGTGTAAATCCCAAAGAAAATTTACTATTTCTTGTCGAACAATCATTCCTTTTGGGGCAATAAGAGGTAAACCAGGTCCAACTAAATTAGAATTAACAAACAAACCTTGTTCTTTTCCAATCTTTAAATGTGATCTTGCTTCTACTTCTTCCTGCTTCTTTAAGTATTGCGTTAATTTTTCTTCAGAATCAAAAGCAACCAAATGGATTCTTGTTAATTGTTGATTATTTTGATTATTCTTCCAATAAACACTAGAAAGGTTTAGTATTTTACAAGCTAAAATTTTCATTTCAGATAAAGGGTTAATAAACAGAGGAACCACAGATAAACCATTAATAACTATTGTTTTAGATTGTTGATTTAAATCCTTAGCAATATCCTGTTGAAGGTCATCTAGGTTACTATCTTGTTCATTTGTAATTTTTTTTATCTGTTGATTTTTAACTTTTTTTTCTAATGATTTTAAAGAATTATTATCTACTTTTACTGTTACATCTACATAAACTTGATCATGATAAAAACCAGCAGAACCTACTTGTAAATTAGAATTTTGTTGTTTAAGTATTCCAGCTAAGGAATAAGCTGCAGTTAATTTTAATTTTTCATCTTCAGTTAGTTCTCTAGAATTAAATTCAAAAGGTTCATCTTTGAATTCTTTCTTTAAATTAGTAATTCCTTCTAGTTTATTTTCTACACTTTCAGATACATTTATCTGTATCTTATTTGACTGAACTTCTTTTTCTTTATCTTCTTTCTTAACTTCATTACTTTCAGGGCCAAATTCTCGACTTAACTCAGATAAAGGATGACCTTTACAACTTATATTAAATGATTTATACCAACCAAATGGAGCCCTACTAACTTTATACTTTTGAGATAATTCAACTTGCGCATCTTTCATAAACTGTTCAGCAATTTTAGGAGAAGCTAGGTTAGAACTTAAATGAGCATAAGGATAAAGAACAATATTTTGCGCGTTAACTTGCTGAGAGATATTTTTAATTTCTCGAATATACTTCTCCTTAACGGCTAGAAGGTCATCTTCATCTCTCTTTTCAACGGCTGTAAAAATAACTAGGCATTCCTCAACTTTTTCTTGTTGACCTTTCTCAACACCTTCTTCAGCTCCTTTGAAAGCTTTCTTCTTTGCTGCAAATTCAATAAAATCGGCATGAACAGCTAATATTTTCATTATTTTTAGTTAAAAAAAGCTTATTTATATAATTAGTGGTTAATTGTAGTTTTCAAAAACTTATTAAATAAACAAATAATACTAATCTCTAAAGAGAGTTAATCAATGATAATTAAAAAAGAAAAAAATAAGATGAAAAAAGAAACAATCCTAGTTTTTAGTGCTCATTCTGATGATTTTGTTATTGGTGCTGGCGGTACAATAGCTAATTACACTCAAAATGGAGGAAAAGCTATTGCTATTGTCTTTTCTTACGGTGAGAAATCTCATCCATGGTTAAAAGAATCAGTTGTACAAAAGATGCGTTCTAATGAAGCTTTTGAAGCTAGCGATTTGTTAAAATCTAAGACTCATTTTTTTGATTTGAAAGAATTAAACTTTCTAAAAGATTACAAAAAAAAAAATTTAGAAAAAAAATTATTAAATTTAATCAGAACAATTAAACCAACTAAAATCTTTACTCACAGTAGTGAAGATCCTCACCCTGATCATCAAGCAGTAAACAAGATTACTTTAGAATTATATGATAAATTAACCAAAAAAGAACAGCCAGAAATATACATTTATTCTGTGTGGAACCCAGTTTCTTTCAAAACTAAATATCCTTCATTGTATGTGAATGTCACTAAAAACTTTGGATTAAAAATGAAATCACTCAAAACTTTCCGTAGTCAAAAAATTCACGTTGCTTATCCGTCTTTCCTATTAATTTACCGAGCTATAAAAGATGGTTTAAAAATTAGAACTTGGTTTGGGGAACATTTTTTTAGAATTAAATAAACAAGATCATGGAACAAAAGACTAAATTATTAATTACGGCAGATACATACTATCCTAAAGTAGATGGAACTTTAAGGTTTATGGAAGAATTCATTAAGAGGTCAGCAAATGATTTTTCTATATCTTTATTAGTTCCAAACCTTGGTAGTAAGAAAAAAAGTCCTAATATTAAAAAATTAACAGGCTTAGCTACATCTAAAATTTTCAAAATTTCAGATTACCCAAACATAAAATTATCTTGGAAGAATTTGAGATTAATTAAGAAATCAATTAAAGAAGCAGAAATAGTCTTCGTGCAAGGACCTGCCTTAATAAGTTATCTTAGTATATATTATGGGCACAGATTAAAAAAGAAAACAGTATTTTATGTGCATGTGATTTCATGGGAATTATTTGAAAAGTTTTTACCTCCAATCATCAATAAATTATTTTTAAAAATATTCCATAAAATATCAATTATTTTTTATAATTTGTGTGATCAAATTTTAGTTCCTTATAATGGATTAAAGAAGCAATTAAAATCAGAGGGAGTTAAAACTAGAATGGATGTTGCAAGGTTAGGTGTTGACATAGATTTTTTTTCCCCGGCAATTGAAAAAAAAGAATTTAGAAAGAGATTAAACCTTCCAGAGAATAAATTTATTATTGGTTATGTTGGTAGGATCAGTAAAGAAAAAAACACTCAAGTTTTATTTAAAGCATTTAAAAAATTAAAAGAACAAGAACAATTACATTTATTATTAGTAGGGGACGGGCCCGAAGATGAAAAGAAAAGGTTTTCTTCATTGAAGAATTGTACCATTACTGGTTTTGTAGATAATGTTTATGATTATATGAAAGCAATGGACGTTTTTGTTATGCCCAGTTTAACTGAAACAACTTCTCTTGCAACATTGGAAGCAATGTCTTCAGGTTTACCAGTGATTACTTCCAAAGTTGGTTTTATGAAAAATTACATTGTTAAAGATTACAATGGGATATTTTTTCCAAGGGACAGTTCTACTATGTTAGCAATGAAAATTAAAAAAATACGTAACGACAGAGATTTTAGAAATAAATTAAGTCAAAATGCTAGAAAAACTATTGCTTACTCATTTTCTTGGGAAAGATCCATCAATAAAATTAAAAGGTTATTAAACAAGCTTAATTATTCTAATGATTAGTTCGAAAAACATATACTTCATATACCAAACTTTTAAGAATGAAGTGACGGAGTTTGAGCATATATGGAAATTTACGAACATGAAATTATTGATGAAGAAGAAAAATCAACTGTAGAAGAAGGGGGTTTAGACTCTTCTGAAGAAGCCTTCATGAAAGGTTACGACAATGAAGAAAAGATTAAGGAATGTCCTGAATGTGGCGCTTCAATTGAAGAAGATGAAGGTATAGTTACAGAGATAGATGGCGAGAATAAAACTTTTTGTTCAGAAATATGTGTTAATGATTATAAAGAAGGTTTAGGAGATAATTAATTAACGAAAATAAGCTGCTTTTTCTTTCTTGATTTCTTTTGCTCTAGCAGTACTAAAATATCCTTCTAACTTTTTATAAGCTTCTTCAGTATCTTTATCTACGGAAGCTTTAACTGCATTTAAAGCAGCTAAGAAATGACTCATCTTAACTTCTTTAGCAGTAATATCTTCTCTTAAAGCTACCATTGCCGCTTCCCTACATACACCTTGGATGTCTGCACCTACGTAACCTTTAGTTTTATCTGCCAATTTATTCTCTTGGACATCTTCAGAGATAGTCATTTTATCCAAATAAATTTTGAAAATATTTTTTCTTGCATCTGTATCTGGAACAGTAGTTAAAATAATCCGATCAAATCTTCCCTGTCTAAGTAAAGCAGGATCTACTATGTCTGGCCTATTAGTCGCACCTATAATTACTACGTCGTTAAGACTTTCCAGACCGTCCATCTCAGTTAACATCTGATTAACAATTCTTTCGTTAACTTTTGAATCTCCCCCCGAACTTCTTCTTGGAACTAAAGCATCAATTTCATCAAAGAACAATATTGTAGGTGCAGTTTGACGAGCTTTTCTAAATATTTCTCTTACTGCTTTCTCAGATTCACCAACCCATTTACTTAGTAAACTAGGGCCGTTAACTAAAATAAAATTAGCTTCACTTTCTTTAGCTACTGCTTTAGCTAATAAGGTTTTACCTGTACCTGGAGGACCATAAAGCAAGATTCCTTTTGGTGGCCTAATACCCATTCTTTTGAAAACTTCAGGTTTTTTTAATGGCCATTCAACGGCTTCTTTTAATTTATTCTTAATTTCTGCCATGCCACCAATATCAGACCAATTGACATCTGGAGTTTCTACTAAGACTTCTCGCATAGCTGATGGACGAACTACTTTCAAAGATCCAATAAAATCTTTTTGTGTAACTTGTAATTTTTCTAAAATCTCTTTTGGAATTGGTTCTCCCTCTTCAAGATCTTGCTTTTTTAAATCAGGGAGTATTCTTCTTAAAACAATCATTGCAGCTTCTTTTGCTAATGAGTTTAGATCTGCACCTACAAAACCGTGTGTAACTTTAGCAATCTCTTTAAGACTAACATCTTTACTTAAAGGCATATTTCTACTGTGGATTTTTAATATTTCTAATCTTCCTTCTTTATCAGGTACACCTATTTCAATTTCCCTATCGAACCTTCCCGGCCTTCTTAAGGCTGGATCTAAACTGTTAGGCATGTTAGTTGCAGCAATAACTATAACTTTACCTCTATTTTTTAAACCATCCATTAAACCTAATAATTGTGCTACTACTCTTTTCTCAACATCACCTTTTGTTTCTTCTCGTTTAGTTGCAATTGCATCAATTTCATCAAAGAAAATAATGGAAGGAGCATTTTTTTCTGCTTCTTCAAATTTTTTCCTTAAATTAGCCTCACTTTCCCCATAAAATTTAGAAATGACTTCGGGTCCGTTGATTAAAATAAAATGAGAATTTGTTTCGGAAGCTACTGCTTTTGCTAACAAAGTTTTCCCAGTACCAGGTGCACCATGTAAAAGAACTCCTTTAGGGGGTTCTATACCTAACTTTTCAAAAACTTCAGGATGTTTAAGTGGCAATTCAATCATTTCTCTTACTTTTTTAATCTCATCACTTAAACCACCAATGTCTTCATAATTTATGCCAAGACTTAAGCCTTCTTCTTCTTTTAATTCAACTGCTTGTGGATTAAATTCTATCTCAGTATCCTTAGTAATCACTACGATTTCTTTTTTAGGGTGAGTATCTACAACTATGAACTTAATGTCACCAAAACCAAAACCTGCGAAATGAGATTCCATCATTGAAAAAACATCTTTAACATTTTTACCATAAACATTAGCTTTTTTTCTAGCTCTACCTAAAGAAACTAAATCGCCCTTAATCAAAGCTTTCCCTAATAAACCTTGTTTAAATAATTGAGGTGAAGCTTTAATTAAAACCCCCTTATTTGCAGGGGCAATAGAAACTTTTTTTGCTGGTTTAACTTCAGCTTTCTTAATCCCCACCATTTCACCAATTGAAGTACGAGAATTTCTTCTAATATTTCCATCCATTCGTATAATGTTTAAACCAATGTCGCCAGGATAAGCTCTATCAACTATTGCTGCTGAAGTTCTTTCTCCTTTAATCTCAACAACATCTCCAGGATTTACGCTAATTTGACGCATAAAATTAGAATCTATCTTAACTATACCTTTATTGACGTCATCTTGAACAGCTTCCATTACTTTCAGCTTAATTTCTGGTGAATCCATATCGTTTTCCGAGAGTTCTAGCTATATAAAGATTATGGTAAAAATAAAGAAGAAAGATTTATAAGGGATTTATCAAAAAATAGGCAACCCAATGGGTGAAATATTAAATGTTGATACTAACTTAATAAGACCAACACAAAATTACTTAGAACAAGTTACAATTGATTATTATAAAAATAGATATGGAGGGAAATCTAACTCATTACCTGTTCCAGTTATGATCGATTTATTTGATCAAAAGTTTTACCGAGCAATTGACGGACACCATAATTTAGCTGTTTCTCACAACTATTTTGGCTGTGCTAATTTATGGGTTATTGAATCTCCAAGAGATTTCATGACCAGATATACTTTTCCTAATGTAAATGAAGATTTTCTTAAGGAATGTAACAAACAAATTAGAAGAAGGTTTCAAACTATTCCATTCTATGTTCCTACTAACAATAATGGTGAAGAGATTCTTAATTTAGATCAATTAATAAAAGAAAATAAAATAGAATTAAGTTAATTATTCTTCCTTCTTTTCAGGAGGAGGAGTTTGAGGTGCCGCTTCTGGAGTTTCCGTTTTTGGTTCAGGGTTTGGAGTTGTCGGAGCAGCAGCAGCTTGTGGTTTTACTTTAGGTAAAGGTAAAGGACTTGGTAAATTTACATCCTCGCTGATTTTAATTGCTTGAATGTTACCTTTGTGCAAAGCTGCATTAACTATTTGTTCCATGACGCCAATAGGAACTCTTTTATCTTTATCCCAACTTTCTTTAATTTCTTTAATTTTATCTTCAGTTTCTACAAAAAGAACTTGGCCTTCAACTTCAATTTTACCTAATTCTGGTTCATAACTACAGTTGAACGAAAATGTAAACCTTAGGCCTTTTTTACCTTCAACAGCAAAATCCATGTCTTCAACATTTTTTACAGAGACGTTATTATTAATTTTAATTTGGCCTCCTTTTGCTGCTAAATTCTTTTCAGCATTAACTTTATGTAAATTTATTTTAACAATTGTCATTTATAACCACCTGTTTAAGTTTTGTATAACTTGTAATGAACTTATTTATAAAATTTTGGATTGTTAATCCGAAGAATCACTTAATTACTTAGTAAGATACTATTTATGTTGACCAAAACCAACTTTCTTGCTAATAAGAGCAATTTGGTGTATCATTTCACCTAGGCGGAATGTTATAATGGAAGATTTCCCTGTTTTTAATAATTTTATAATTTCCTGATTGAATATTTTTTTGTAACTTTTTCTAATTTTGTAAATGTTTTCTTTATTCTTAAATTGAGTTGCGTAAAGCAAATCTATTAATGTAGAAATAGATTGCATAATTGTTATGTGTTGAGGTAAGGCTTTTTTTTCTTCACAAATATGCATCATAGAACGTGATAATAAATTAAGTGAACTGCATAATTCCCAAATTAACCTGTTTTTATCTGTTATCAATTCTTTATACAGAAGCCTTTTACAATAATTAATATATCTCATCTGTTGGTTAACTAATTCTTGAATTAAATTTTTGTTTTTATGATTATTTTGAAATATTTCTATGGTTAAATTAGATAATTCCTTATTAATGAAAAACATTTTTTTGACAAACTGCCAAAATTTTTCTTTATCTTCTTTGATCATCATTTCAACAAGGCAATGATTTTTACTAAATTCTGTTACTTCTAAACCAATAAACATTTCCTTGCAAGAATTTTTAATAAAATTAGTTAGGTCTTTGTCTTGGTAGCTTATTTTAACTTGATCGTAACCATCCCTATAAACTTGAATTAAGAGGGAATTTATTAATTTTTGATCTGTATTAGTTCCAGAATAATTAACTTCCTTTTTCTTTTTAACTATCTCTTTCTCACTAGAGATGGTTATCTTGTTTTCGATAATGTTAATATCAATTTCATCGCCTGGTTGTAAATTATTTTCTCTGGTCCATTTTTTTGGTAATGTTACTGTTAAAGCGTTCAATCCTTGTTTGACTACTTTTCGTCTCATATTTTTCATTTTCATTTCTTTCTTTTTAAATATTTCTATAATTAATATTATTTATATAAATAAATTATAAGTAGTATCATTTTTTTAATTAAAATGGTGGTTTCTGAGTGTTTTGGAGTATTAATGAATACAATAGACGATATAGTTTCAGAATATCAAAACGCAGTAAATGAAAAAGATTGGACTAGAGATTTCTCTGATTTAGTTAAAGATTTAAAAGGCCATGTGTTAGGTAACAAATTAAACTTAAAAAATGAATTCTTAGAAAAGATTGGTATTAATCATCAACATGATAATTCAAATGTAGGCTCATTACAATCTCACGCACAGAATTTACTTTATTTACAATCTTTAGGTGTAACTG
>CAZRHO010000041.1:7106-8914 GCA_964599955.1 uncultured Methanosarcinales archaeon | reverse complement strand
CTCAAATTGATGAAATTACTTAACATGCTCATAACTATAAAAACATAAAATGACTATCGATATAACAAAACATCAATTGGTTCCAAAACATAGTTTATTAGCAGATTCTAAAAAAGAGAAATTATTTTCCGAATTTAACATTTCTTCTCGTCAATTACCTAAGATTTTAATTAGTGATCCTGCAATCTCTAACCTAGGGGCTAAGGCAGGAGATGTAATTGAAATTGAGAGAGAAAGTAAAACTTCTGGTGTAACTAAATATTATAGGGTGGTAATAGATGAATAAAAATAACAACAGAAGTATTTTAGTTGAAAAATATTTTGAAGAAAAGAAATTTGTAGAAAGTAATATTCAATCATTCAATCATTTCTTAGAAAAAGGCTTACAGGAAGTAATTGAAGAAAATAAAGAAGCAGAACCAACAATAATCCCTCATAACATTGAGAAATTTAAAATAAGATTTGGTAGAATTACAGTTGGTAAACCATCTATCACTGAAGCAGATGGTAGTAAAAGACCGATTTATCCTATGGAAGCAAGATTAAGGAAAATATCTTATCACGCTCCTATCTTCTTAGAAGTTAGCACTTATATCAATGATGTACAGAGAGAAAATTTTATTGCTGAAGTTGGAAAAATGCCAATTATGTTAAAATCTAAGTATTGTAATTTAGATAGTTTATCCAGAGAAGAATTAGTTAAACGAGGGGAAGATGCAACTGACCCCGGTGGATATTTCATAATTAATGGAACTGAAAGAGTAATTGTTAATGTTGAAGATTTAGCTTCTAATAATTTTGTAGTTGAAACTAATAGTAAAGGGATCCTTAATGGAAGGTTCTTTGCTGCTCGTGGTTCTTACAAGATTCCTCACACTTTAGAAAGAAAAAAAGACGGCTTATATTACTTAACTTTCACTAGAGTTAAACAAATGCCTTTAGTTATTGTCTTGAAAGCATTAGGTATGATTAAGGATGAAGATATCATGAAAGCTGTTTCTTCAGACAGAAATTATGATGAAATTGTTTTAAATTTGTTTGAGTTTGTAGATATTAAAACTCAAGAAGATGCTATTGATTATATTGCTAAGAGATGTGGTGGTGCACAAGTTCGTGAAATTAGGATGGAACGAACTAAAGAGATGTTAAATAGATATTTATTGCCAAACATCGGGACCGAAGAAAAAGATCGAATGATGAAAGCTCGTAACTTATGTAAAATGTTAAAGAAATATATTGATGTAAGTACAGGTACTAGAGCTGAAGATGATAAAGACCATTACATGAATAAAAGAATAAGATTAAGTGGCGATTTATTATTAGATTTATTTAGAGTTAATTTTAAAGTACTTGTGAGTGATATTTTATACAATTTTCAGAGAATTATTAAGAGAGGTAAGCTTCCTTCAATTAGAGTTATAATTAGGGATAAGTTACTGACTTCAAGAATTTATTCTTCTATGGCAACAGGTGAATGGGTTGGTGGAAGACAAGGAGTTTCACAAAGGATGAGTCGTACTAATTTCTTAGATGTTGTATCTCATTTACAGAGAGTAGTTAGCCCATTATCAACTTCACAAGAAAATTTTGAGGCTAGAGCTTTACATTGTACGCATATCGGGAGGCTTTGCCCGATTGAAACGCCAGAAGGAACAAATATTGGTTTAAGAAAAAATTTAGCTATGTTATGTTCATTATCGCAGAATGTTGAAGAAAATATGGTCCTTGAAAAATTAAAAAATATTGGATTAAAGGAAGCGACATAAAAAATGGTTGACTTATACATAAATTCAAAATATATTGGTACA
>CAZRHO010000041.1:0-7096 GCA_964599955.1 uncultured Methanosarcinales archaeon | reverse complement strand
AAAATTAAAAAACATTGGGTTAAAAGAAGCTTAATTGGAAAAGTAGAATAAAATGACAGACTTATACATAAATTCAAAATATATCGGTACTATTGAAGATGCAACTTCTTTTGTTGAAGAAGTTAAAGATATGCGTAGGACAGGGAATTTACCTGAAGATGTTAATGTTTACAATAATGAAAATTCTAATGAGGTTCATATTTTTACAAACGAGGGCCGAGCAAGGCGTCCTTTAATAATTGTTAAAGAAGGCAAGTCATTATTAACTGAAAAACATTTACAGCAATTAAAAGATGGTGAAATTACTTGGTTAGATTTAGTTAGGCAAGGGGTAATTGAATATCTTGATGCTGCAGAAGAAGAGAATGCTTTAGTTTCTTGGAATGAAGAAGATTTAACAAAAGATCATAGTCATTTGGAAGTAACTCCTGGGTCAATTGCCGGGGTAACTACTGCTTTGGTTCCTTTTTCTAACCATGCTCCTTCATCTAGGATTATTATTGGTAGTAAGAATCAAAAACAAGCATTAGGAATGTATGCTACGAATTATCATATTAGGATGGACATGGATGCAAATGTTTTCCATTATCCACAATTTCCAATTGTAAGAACTAAAATTCATGGGATTTCAGGATATGAAGAACATCCTTCTGGACAAACCATGGTAGTTGCAGTGATGTGTTTTGATGGATATAACATGGAAGATGGTGTTATTTTAAACAAAGGTTCTGTAGAAAGAGGTTTAGCAAGAAGTACTTACTTTAGGCCTGTTAGTGCAGAAGAATTACGTTATTCTGGTGGTTTAATTGATGAAGTTTCCATTCCTGACAAAGAAGTTAAAGGTTTTAGAAGCGAACATGATTATCGATGTTTAGAAGCGGACGGTATAATTTATCCTGAAGCTAAATTAAGTGAAGGAGACGTAGTAATTGGTAGAACTAGTCCTCCTAGGTTTTTAAGTAGCATGGATGAATATAATTTATCTGCTGCAATTAGAAGAGAAAGTTCAATTTCATTAAAACATGGTGAAAGTGGAGTTGCTGATTTTGTAGCTATTACTGAAAATGAAGAAGGTAACAGATTAGTTCAAGTTAGATTAAGAGAAGAAAGAAGGCCAGAAATAGGTGATAAGTTCACTTCTCGTCATGGACAAAAAGGAGTAACTGGTATTTTGGTACCTCCGCAAGATATTCCTTTTTCAGTTACAGGTGTAGTTCCGGATTTAATTTTCACTCCTCACGGTATTAGTTCTAGGATGACCATCTCACATTTAATTGAAATATTAGGTGGAAAAATTGGTGCATTATCTGGACGTTATGTTGATGGTACCTTATTTGAAGGAGAAAAAGAAGAAGATTTAAGATCAGAATTATTAAATTTAGGTTTCCGAAATGATGGGACCGAATCATTTTATGATGGAAGAACCGGGAAGAAAATGTTAGCTAAAATTTACATTGGTAACATGTATTATTTACGTTTAAGACACATGGTAGCTAATAAAATTCAATCTAGGGCTAGAGGACCAATCCAATTACTTACTCGTCAACCAACTGAGGGTAAAGCTAAGGAAGGTGGTTTAAGGTTAGGAGAGATGGAGAAAGATACACTGATAGCTCATGGTGCTTCGTTATTATTAAAAGAAAGGTTTAATGCAGATAAAGCAGTTGTTCCTGTATGTGAAAAGTCTGGTTTAATGGGCTTTTATGATTTTAGAAGGGGAGGAAAAGCTATCTCTTCATTACATGGAGAAAATTCAGAAATGTCCAACATTGAAATGAGTTATGCATTCAAATTATTATTAGATGAAATAAGAAGTTTAGGGATTTATCCACAATTACAATTGAAGAATAAATATTGAATAAGACTAAATAAACAGGGGTTAAATTATAAAAATGGATCAACAAGTTCACAAAAAAATTGCAAGTATCAGTTTTGGTTTATTTTCACCAAAACAAATCACCGATTCAGCTTCAGCTAAAGTAGTAACTCCTGAATTATATGATCGTGAAGGTTATCCAGTTGATGGTGGTTTGATGGATTTACGTTTAGGGGTAATTGATCCTGGATTAAGATGTAAAACTTGTGGTCAAAAATTGAAGGAATGTCCTGGCCATTTTGGTTACATTGAATTAGCAAGACCTGTTGTTCATATTAAGTTTGTACGTCAGATTTTAGACTTATTAAAATCAACTTGTAAATCCTGCGGGCACGTATTAATCCCCGAGGAAAAACATAAAAAACATGTTAATTTACTTGACCAGGTAGGTGATGAAGAAGGTTTTGAAGCAAGAAGAAGAAAAATTAAAGAGATTGTTGCTAAATATAAAATTAAAGAACAATGCCCTCATTGTGATGCTAAACAGGAAAAAATTAAAATTGAAAAACCATATAGTTTCTATGAAAATGAAATTAGGTTAAGTCCTATCGAAGTAAGAGCAAGATTAGAAAAGATCCCTCAAGAAGATTTAGATATTTTTGGTTTTAAAGAAAATTTCCGACCTGAATGGCTTATTTTAACTATTTTACAAATTCCTCCTGTAACCATGCGTCCAAGTATTACTTTGGAATCCGGTGAAAGAAGCGAAGATGATTTAACCCATAAATTGGGAGATATTGTAAGGATTAATCAAAGATTATTTGAGAATATTAATGCTGGAGCACCAGAAGTTATTATTGAAGATTTATGGGATCTATTACAATATCATATTACTACTTTCTTTGATAATGCTGTAGCTCAATTACCTCCTGCGAGACATAGAAGTGGCCAAGTTTTAAAGACTTTAACTAGTAGGATGAGTAGTAAAGAGGGACGTATTCGTCATAATTTAGCAGGTAAGAGAACTGATTTTTCAGCACGTACGGTAATTAGTCCAGATCCTTTAATTGCTTTGAATGAAGTAGGTGTTCCTAAGAGGATGGCTATGAACTTAACAGTTCCAGAAAGAATTACTGAATGGAACAAGGAATATCTAAGAAGATTCGTTGAAAATGGTTCAAAAGTTTATCCTGGAGCTAATTATGTTATTAAAGCAGATGGTAGGAGAAAGTCTATCACCTCTGAAACTAAAGAAGAAATTTTGGAAGAATTAGAAGAAGGTTATATTGTAGAAAGGCATCTGATTGATGGAGATATTACATTATTTAACAGACAACCTTCATTGCACAGAATGAGTATGATGTGTCATTTAGTTAAGGTTTTACCTGGGAAAACTTTTCGTTTAAATCCAACTGTTTGTAATCCTTATAATGCAGACTTTGATGGTGATGAAATGAATTTACATGTCCCTCAAACTGAAGAAGCCCGTGCAGAAGCAAGAATTTTAATGATAGTTGAAAGTCAAATTATAAGTCCACGTTATGGTTTAAGTGTAATGGGTGGAATTCATGATGCGATTACTGGAAATTATTTGTTAACTAAAGAATTAATTTTTAGTAGAGAGGAAGCAGTTGATTTATTATATACTTGTGGTGTTGAAGATTTATCGAGATTACCTAATAAAGATAAAATTGACGGCAAAGAAGTATTTTCTATATTGTTGCCTAAAGATTTCAATTTTATTGGTAAGGATAAAAGTGGTAATGAAGTTAAGATTATTAATGGTAAATTAAAATCTGGTTTAATGGATAAATCTAACTTGGGTCAAGAAAGTGGTTTAATGTTAAGAAATATTTACGAGTTTTATGGTCCTTCATTTACTTCAGATTTATTAGGTAAAATCTCTAAATTAGGAATTGCGGTTTTATCTAGGAGAGGTTTTTCTATTGGTTTATCGGATATGGACCTTGATGGTGAAACAAAAGATGAAATTCAAGAAGTAATATCTAAAGCTGAAGAAGAAGTAATTGCATTAATTGAACAATATAAATCTGGCGCATTGGAAGCTTTACCTGGAAGATCTATTAAAGAAACTTTAGAAGTTAAAATATTAGAATCACTTAATCGTGCTCGTAATAAGAGTGGTGACGTAGCAATGCGGCAAGTAAAAAATAGTTCGGCTTTAACAATGGCAAAATGCGGGTCACGAGGTAATCCTTTACAGATTGCTCAAATGACTTCTATCGTAGGTCAGCAAGCTTTACGTGGTAAGAGGATTGAGAAAGGTTTTATAGGAAGAACTTTACCTTACTTTAAAAAGGAAGATTTAGGTACAGAATCTCATGGTTTTATTAAAAGTAATTTTAAAAGTGGTTTACTTCCAAATGAATATTTCTTTGGAGCAATGACTGGGAGAGATGCTCTGATGGATACCGCTTTAAGGACACCTAAATCCGGTTATTTATATCGAAGATTATCTAATGCTATGCAAGATCTAAAAGTTGAATATGATGGATCAGTTAGAGATGCTAGTGGTAAGATAGTTCAGTTTTCTTACGGAGAGGATGGTTTAGATGTAAGCAAGACTAAGAACGGAGTAATTGATGTTAAGAGAATTGTTGAACAAGTAGTGGGTGAAGCACAATGAAGAAAGAGCATGAAGATTTAGTAAAAGAGTATTCTGATAAATTACCTTTATCTATCTTGGATGAAATTAAAGAAACTGTTCCGAATAATGTAAATAAGACTCAACTTAAAAAGGTTTTAGAAGATACACTTTTTACTTATAATAAAGCTAAGGTTAATGCTGGTGAATGTGTTGGTTTAGTTAGTGCTGAAAGTATTGGTGAGCCAGGTACACAGATGACTCTGAACACTTTCCATTTTGCAGGAGTAGCAGAAATGAATGTTACTACAGGTTTACCAAGGATAATTGAAATTTTTGATGCTCAGAAATCTATTAAGACTCCAATGATGGAAATTTTTCTTAAAAGCCCACATAACAAATTAGATAACATCAAAAAGTTCGCAACAAAAATTAAAGAGACTACTTTTGGAGAATTTGTCTCAGAATATTCATTAAATATTTTTGATCAAACCCTTAAAGTTTCTTTCAACAAAGAACTTTTAGAAGATTTCAATTTAACTGTTAAAGATTTATCAAAATCTATTAAAACAAGATCAAAAGGTTTTACAATGGGTTTAGATGATCATTCTATTACTTTTACTCAGAAAGCTAAAGCTGAAGAAATGAAAGATCTTTATAATTTGAAAGCTAAATTGCATGTTATTAAAGTAGCTGGTGTTAAAAGAATTAAACAAGTTCTTCCTGTTAAAAGAGGAGAAGAATATATTATTTTAACATCTGGAACTAATTTGAAAGATGTTTTAGCTTTACCTGAAGTTGATATTAATAGGACTACAAGTAATGATTTATATGAAGTTTTTGCAGTCTTAGGGATTGAAGCAACTAGGCAAGTTATTATGAATGAGGTTTACAAAGTAATTGAAGCACAGGGTTTGAATATTGATGTAAGACATATCATGTTAGTGGCAGATATTATGTGTACCATTGGAAAAGTAAAAGGTATAACTCGTTATGGTGTAGTTAGTGAAAAAGCGAGTGTTTTAGCAAGAGCTTCTTTCGAAACTCCAATTAAACATTTAATTAATGCTGCATTAGAAGGAGAAATTGATAACTTAACTTCAGTTGTAGAAAATGTAATGATTAATCAACCGGTTCCTTTAGGGACTGGATTACCTGGTTTAGTTACAAAAATGAAATAATAATTATGGTGAATAAATTATGGCGAAGAAAAAATTAATTGTCGATGAAGATTTAAAAGAATTAAAAACAAAATTACAAGAAGGTAAAGTAATAATTGGGACAGATAGAGTTATGAAAGCTTTAAGGCAAGGAAATGTTAAAAAAATCTTTTTAGCTAAAAATTCCACTCAAAAAACAAAAGAAGATGTTAATCGTTATTCTAAACTTTCAGAAGTAAAAGTTGTTAATTTAGAGTTAGATAATGAAGAGTTAGGTGTTTTTTGTAAGAAAAATTTCTTTGTTTCTACTCTAGCAATAGAGGAATAAATTGGTAAGATTAAAGCTTGATCCAGAAGTAATGGGTTTATCCTTACTTTTGGAAAGGTTAGCTAAGGTAAGAGTCAAAGATTGTTTCTTAGATGGAGATACCGTTTATTATGTGGTAGCCACTGGTCAAGTTGGTAAAGCTTTAGGTAAAGGTGCTATTAACATTAAAAAATTAAGCCAGAAAATTAATAAAAAAATTAAAGTAATTGAATATCGCGATAATCCAATTGACTTTGTTAAAAAGGTTATTTATCCTGCTGTTGTAACGGAAGTTATTGAAGAGGAAAGAGTTATTGTCCTTAAGGATACTAATAAAAAAACAAAAAGTTTATTAATAGGCAGGGGCGGCAAGAACTTAAAGTTAATTAATCGTGCAGTACAACGATTTTTTAACAAAGAAATCAAGGTTGAATGAATACATTTCAAAATAATTAAAGAAATTAAAAATGGGAAATAAAGCAAAAGGATTGGCAGCAGCAAAGAAGCTGATGAAAAGACGTAAGAAGTCTAAACAGGTTAATAGAACTAAACTGAAAAAGAAAGTTGATCCCTTAGCTGGTTCTTCCCAAGCTAAAGCTATAGTTTTAGAAAAAATTCAAGTAGAAGCTAAACAGCCAAATTCAGCAATGAGAAAATGTGCAAGAGTACAGTTAGTAAAAAATGGTAAACAAGTAACTGCTTTCATGCCTGGTGATGGTGCTCAAAAGCTAATTAATGAACACGATGAAGTTGTCGTAGAATGTATTGGTGGTAAAATGGGCCGTGCTAAAGGAGATATTCCTGGAGTTCGGTGGCAAGTTCTAAAAGTTAATGATCAAAGTCTAAATGCTTTATTAGGCGGTAAATTAGAGAAAGCGAGAAGATAAAATGGAAGTTAAATTTTTTAATAGATGGACTGCAGAAGGAGTTAAAGTAGAAGATTTTGGTTTACAGAGATATTTAACTATTGATCCAAAGATTGTTCCTAAAACTGGTGCAAGATATGCAGGAAATAGGTTTCATAAATCTCATACTTTCATTGTAGAAAGATTAGCTTCTAAAATGATGAGTTCTGGACACAAAGGTAAAAAACATTTTATGAGTTCAGGACATAACACTGGGAAAAAAAATAAAGTTTTGAAAGTTGTTGAATCTGCTTTCGCTAAAATTGAACTGAAATTAAAATTAAACCCATTAGCTGTTTTAGT
>CAZRHO010000040.1:0-9068 GCA_964599955.1 uncultured Methanosarcinales archaeon | reverse complement strand
GATATTTTTTGTTCTTTTTGTAGTGGGGATTTCCCCTTCTCTTTCACTACTGCTTTTCCTTCATGTAACGCGGTTGCAAACAGGCTCATTTCAGTTTTGCCTATTTCTCCTCCATTGTCCCACATGTACTTAATCAACATTTTACCAACTATCTCTTGCTGTTCTGTAGCAAAGATAACCTTGTATACATCATCCGGTAAATTGAATTGATCAAAGAGAATTACCATGCGTAGATAAATAGAATTTAGTATATAAATATTACTATTAAGTATACTGGTGGGTTTTTTGAGTTGAGTTTATTTTTAATGCTAACATAAAATCACCATAAGTTTTATAAATTAATCACAAAGTTAAGATAGTTATGGGAAGAATTAAAACAACTTTTGTAAAAAGGAAAACTAAAGAGTTATTAGCTATGCATGGTGAAAATTTTACAACTGATTTTACTGAAAATAAAAAAATAACTGATAAAAACACCAAATTAGTTAGTAAAAAATTAAGAAACATTGTTGCTGGTTACATGACTCGTTTAAAGAAGAAAGAAGATTAAATTTTATTTTCGTACTTTTTCTATTAAATCGCATAAACAAAATACTTATATATTCTACAATATACTCTTAAGCTTAAAAAAGGGTAAGCTAATGGTAAATTTAAAGAGAGATGTTAAAGATTTACAAAGATTAAGTAAGATAATTACAATTCTTTTTGAAGAAGGCCTTGGTTATTACATTTGGAAATCTAAATTAGCTTCACACATACCTTTTCTAAAAAGATTTTCCCCTGTACGTAAAATTAATAAGAAAAAAGAACAAGCAATTAGATTAAGGAAATCTTTTGAGATCTTAGGACCTACTTTTGTTAAATTAGGTCAATTACTTTCTTTGCGGCCAGATTTAGTTCCATCAGAATTCGCTGAAGAGTTTGCTAAATTACAGGATTCTGTGCCCTCCGTATCTTATTCTAAAATTAAAGATTTAGTGGAAAGAGAATATGGTGATTCAATTAAAAACAAATTTCAAAGTTTTAGTAAGAAACCCATTGCTTCTGCTTCCATGGCTCAAGTTCATGAAGCAACATTAAAATCAGGTAAAAAAGTCGCAGTTAAAGTTCAAAGACCAGGAATTAAAGAAGTTATTGATGCCGATTTAGATATTCTATTTTTTATTGCTAGTTCACTAGAAAAAAATTTCAATGATGTAAAAAATTATCGGCCAGTGGATGTAGTGAAAGAATTTGCTTTATACACTAGAAAAGAATTAGATTTTTCTTTAGAAGCATCTAATGCCGAGAGATTAAGAGAAGTTCTTAGGGAAGAAAAAAAGAGTTTTGTACCAAAAATATATCATGAACTATCTACTAAAAAAATTTTAGTCATGGAATTTATTGGTGGTGTTAAATTAGATGATTTAAGTGGGGTAAAAAAATTAAAAATTAGTCGTAAAAGGTTAGTGCAAGATTATTTTGATTCTATTTTAGATCAAAGTTTGTTACATGGTTTTTTTCATGCTGACCCTCACCCAGCTAATATCTTTGTACAAACTGATGGAAAATTAGTTTATTTAGATTTTGGAATCATGGGGCAATTAAGTAAAAAGGATAGAGATGCAATCCTTAATTTTTTTATTGCTGCTCATGACCAAGATGTTGAGAAATCACTTAATTCAATTATTTCACTTGCTAAAGAGGTTGATGAAGAAAATTTACCAGAATTTAAACAAGAATCATTAAAAATAATGGAAGAAGTTTATTATCATTCAATTGGTGAAAAGAGTTTTGGAAAAGCAATTTATGAAATTATCTCATTAGGAGCTAAATATGGTGTTGTTTTTAACCCTAACCATGTATTACTTTCAAAAGCAATTTACCAAGCAGAAGGAATAGCTCTTAAATTAGATCCAGACTTTAAAGTAGCAAAAGGAATGGAAGAATTTGCTAAGAAATATTTACAGAAAAAATATTCTCCTGATGAAATCATTAAAAAATTAAAATTAGTAGCAATAAAAAGTCGTGACCTTTTAGAAGAATTCCCAGAACATTTGCAAAAGATAATCTCGCATTTAGAGGGAGAAGATCATTGCCATGAAAATCATGAGCCAAATCTTGAAAATAAATTTAATAAATTACAACAAAAATATGAAAAAGTTAATAGGAATATCGTAAAGATGTTACTTCTTACTATTTCATTTATTCTCTTAATGTTTTTATTATACTTTGAAGGAATAAAATATATTTTAGGCATACCATTAAGTATAATCTTTTTATTAGGAGCAATAATTTTATTAACTTATAATAAATTAAAATTATCTAAAAGAGGTGAATAATATGGAAAAGATGGTTAGGAAAGTTGTGAAGACTGGTTTTGGTTTAGGTGTTTTATCTCTGGAACAGGCAAAGAAAGTTGTTGGTAAAATTCAAAAAGAAATGAATTTAAATAAAAAAGAAAGTGTAGCTTTAGCAAAAGAACTTGTAGTTAGATCTCAAAAAGCTAGTGATTCAGTAATGCGAGTAGCTTCTAAACAACTTGACGATGCTATTTTGAAAACAGGATTAGTTAAGAAAAGAGAATTATATAAAACTAAAAAAGTTTTAAAGAAAAGAGCGAAGGCTAAGGTTGCTGAAATTAAAAAGAAAGTTAATAAATCTACTAGGGGCAAACCTGAAAAAATTAAGAGTAAAGTTAAGAGCAAAATAAAAAGTAATTTGAAAAAAGCTAAAAGGAAAATTACTGGGAAGAAATAAAGCTACAGTAAGAGATTAAATTATCTTTTGGTTTCATTTTTATAGAAGTTATATCGGTGTAAATCCATGAACCTAATTGATTTATTTCTCTTTCTTTATATTCTATTTTACTGAGGGTAAACCCTGTGTCTCTAGCTGCATTTTCTGCAGCTTCACTTTTAAAAGAGAAAGATTTCTTGGATAATTTTAAATTATTATAATATCTCCATCGATCATTTTCTTTGAATACCACAAAAGAATGAATTGCATTTTTTTCCGTGTCATTATTATTTTCAAAATCTCCTTGACATTCCATTAAAGTTATTTGGTTAACATTTTCCATCTGTAACAAGAAAGGAATGACATAAAGGCTTAGTTCATCACAGACACCGTAAAGACGATTATGTGTTTCTAATGGTGCAGAATAACTTAAATCTTGAATGGCAATCTTCCTTTCTAAGCCTTCATCAGGATAATAAATTCCTCTGTCGATAATTAAATTTGCTAATTTTTCATGGGTATTTACAGATTTAATTAATTTTAAGAAACCTTCTTTGGTTAATTCTTTATTTTTAATTAAATGGCTATGTTTGTAACCTGTTATTAAATTATTTAGAATACTTGAATGAGAAGATGGTTTTTTACTTGGTTCATTACAGGTGAGAGCTAAAGTAGAAAAAACGATAGCAGTAAGCTTACTTACTTTCATTTATTATAGTCAAATGAATATAATATATATTCTTTGTTGTGCTGATAAAGCCATTTCCCTAAAGCTTTATAAAAGAGCTACATTTCTAATTTAGAACCTATGGCTAAAAAGAAAGAAACCATTACTGAAGAGAAAAATAAAGCTAAAAAGACAAGTAATAAATCTGTTCAACCAGAGTTAAATATTGCTTTAGTTGGTCATGTAGACCACGGTAAAACAACTTTAACTGAGAGATTAAGTGGTAAATGGACCGACACCCATAGTGAAGAATTGAAAAAAGGAATTACTATCAGGTTAGGTTATGCTGATTTTTCGATTCATCTTTGTAAGAAATGTAATTATTATACTGCAAAAGAAAAATGCATTAAATGTAACTCTGTAGCAACAGAATTAAGAAAAATTTCTTTAGTTGACTCGCCAGGCCATGAATCTTTAATGGCAACAATGTTAAGTGGAGCAGCGATAGTTGATGGGGCTTTATTAATGGTGGCTGCTAATGAGAAATGTCCCCAACCACAAACTAAAGAACATTTAATGGCTTTACAGATTTCTGGTATTAAGAATGTTATAATTGTGCAAAACAAAATTGATCTAGTAAGTCCAGAAGAAGCATTAAAAAATTATCAACAAATTAAAAAGTTTTTAGAGAATACAGATTATAAGGATGTCCCAATTATTCCTATTTCAGCGAGGGCTAATGTAAATGTTGACGTTTTATTACAATCAATTCAAAATAATATCCCTACTCCTAAAAGAGATTTAAAGACCGATTCATTAATGTTGGTAGCACGTTCATTTGATATCAATAAACCTGGATGTAAACCAAAAGATTTACTTGGTGGAGTTTTAGGTGGAACTGTTAAACAAGGTAAATTTAAAATAGGAGATGAAATTGAAGTTGCTCCTGGTTACATGGTGGAAGAAAAGAATAAGAAAATTTGGAAACCGCTTAAAACTAAAATAACTAAAATTTTTTCAGGTGGCGTACCAGTTGAAGAAATTAATCCTGGCGGAAGTATGGCTTTAGCTACAACATTGGATCCAACTATTGTTAAGTCAGACACACTTACAGGGTCGTTAGTTGGAATGGTAGGTAAGTTACCTCCAATTCATAATCAAATCAGTTTAGATACTAACTTATTAGATAGGGTTGTTGGTATTAAAGAAGAGACTGAGGTTAAACCATTAGCTAAGAACGAAGTTTTAATGCTTAATGTTAATTCTGCTGCAACCGTTGGTGTTGTAGTTGATCCGAGTAAAAAAAATACTACATGTGTTCTTAAAAAACCTATTGCTGCTAATCCTGGTGATCGGATTACTATCTCTAGAAGAGTTGGTGATAGGTTTAGATTAATAGGTTATGGAATCTTAAAATAATATTCTGAGACTTTTCAGAAAATCTTTTTTTCTGATAGGTTACGAAATTTTGAAGTAATATTTCTTTAGTAAGCTTTATAATAATTAAATAATTCATTATTTTTAAAAGATGGTAAGATTAATTAGTTATAATATTGAATATTGTGAAGGAATGGAAGGTTTATGGTATCAGTATTTATATTTCTGGAGAGTTTTACATTCACCTAAAGACTTAGATAAAAAAATAATTAAAGCAATAAAAAAACTTAACCCTGACATTTTAACTTTAATTGAAGTTGATACTGGGTCCTTACGTAATAGAGGTAGAGACGAAGTAAAGGTATTAGAAGAAGCTTTAGGTATGAAAGATTTTGTAGAAAAAGTTAAATATCCTTTAACTGGTTGGTTAAAATTATTTCATCATTTACCAATATTAAGAAAACAAGCAAATGCAATCATTTCTAAATATCCCTTGATTGGAACTAAATATCATGTATTTCATGAAGGAACAAAAAGGATGGTCATTGAAACAACTATCAAGTGTCCAAAGAAGGTTACTCTTTTAGCTGCGCATTTAGCTTTAGGAAAAAAAACAAGAGCTAAACAAATTAAAGAGTTGATTAAAATTGTAAACTCTATTAAGAATCCGGTCATTTTAATGGGAGACTTTAACACATTTAACGGTGTGGAAGAATTAAAAGAATTGCTGAAGAAAACTCACCTTGGGGATAAAATCAAATTAGATAAAGAATCTTTACCTTTTACTGAACCTGCTTGGCATCCTTCAAAAAGATTAGATTATATTTTAACTTCTCCTCAAATTAATGTTAAAAAATATTCAGTACTTCATTTTGCTTTCTCTGACCATTTACCTTTAATGATAGATTTTGATTTCAAGAAGGTAATATCTAAAGATAAGAAGAAATGATTATTTTCTTCCCCTTTTCTTTTGATGTTTCTTAATTCTTTTTTTAACTTTCTTTTTTATTTCTTGAACTTTTATTTTACTTCTTTCTATAATGCCTAACTTTTCACCAACGTAGATTGCTTCATCTTCTAATTCACGTAACTCTTTAAATATTATTTTCTTTATTCTTTCTCTGAATGCTGCAATTAACACGAAAATTATAGCAGCAATTATCATAATTAAAGTTTTAATGGTAAATCCTGCGTAAAGATCTTCCCCTAATGAATTAACAATTAAATATCTAGGGATGTGACCAATAATTACTAAGAATAAAAAAGTAAGATATTTCATCCTTGTTAACCCTAAAATTAAATTTATTGTGTCACTGGGGAATAAAGGGATCGCGTAAGATATTAACGCTGCAATTGAACCTCTTTTTTTAAAAATATGATTGAAATGATCTATATGATGTTTGTCAACTAATTTTTCTAACAAAGGTTTGCCATAAAACCTTACTAAATAAAAAGCAATAGTGCCGCCAATTATTGCCCCTATTAAAGCTAAAATTGTTCCAACAATCATTCCATAAACGTACCCGCCTGCTAAAATAATTGGGGTGCTAGGTATTGGTAAAGGTATTGAAAGTAAGATTAAAACAACATACATCAAATATCCCCAATGCCCAAAACTAATTAAATAATCACGAACAAATTCCGGAGAAGTAAAATTTTTTAAATTAGTAAAATATTGTGATAAAAATAGAAATACTATCATGATTAAAGTGAATATAATATAACCTCTAATTCTAAATTTCTTTTTCATATTATCATAAAGAATTAATAACTTTATTAAATGTTTTTACTACTCTCATTGAATAGGTAACTTATTTAAAACTAAACTGATTACTAATGTTATGAATAAAATTATTATGGCTGTTGTTTTAGCAGGTTTTGGTGCCCAATTAGTTAAATTGATATTATATTGGTTTAAACACAAATCCTTATCTTTACATGACATCTTTGTTACCGGTGGGATGCCTAGCTCTCATTCGGCATTTGTAGTTTCTTTAGCTACAATAATTTATCTTGTAGAAGGAACTTCATCTTCATTTGCTATTGCTTTAGTTTTTTCTATGGTTGTTCTTAGAGATGCTTATGGTGTCAGAAGAAGTGTAGGTAAAGAAGGAAAACAAATTGAAAAATTATTAAAATTACATAAAATTAAATCTAAGTTTTATTATGCTATGGGGCATAGTCCTAAACAAGTTTTAGTAGGTTCTTTAATTGGATTTTTAGTATCAATTTTTGTTTATTATTTCTTATAATTTTTTATAGAAAAAGTGGCCCTACCGAGACTTTCATTCAACTATTAACATAGATGTTTTTGAACTCGGGACCTCTGGCTTTCCAAGAGTTTACTAATGGATTTTAAATTTTTGAACCATTAGCGGTCATATAAGACCAGCGCTCTAACCAGACTGAGCTATAGGGCCAATTTACTTTTGATAATAAAGTTTCTTTAAAAGGTTTTCTTATCCATCAGAAAGCTTAACTTTCTTATTTTCATTATTAAATGAAGTTATTTCTTACCGGAAAATTACAACAAAGTTATTTAAACCTAAAAAAAGACTTCACTCTTAATAAAATGTATGGCTATTTAGAAAATGAACTTAAACCAAATTAAAAAGTTAATGGAAAGGAAGAAAACTTCCCGTAAAGGGCAAAATGGTCATGCTCTAATTGTGGGTGGTTCTGAAGAATATGTTGGTTCTTTAGCCTTAGCTGGCTTAGCAGCATTAAGAGCAAGTTGTGATTTGGTTACAATTGCCGCGCAAGATAAAGTAGCATGGACTGTTAACCGTTATGCTCCGGATTTGATAACTCATAAATTAAGAAGTAGTCCTTTCACAATTAAAAGTGCTAAAGAAATGGTTAAATATGTGGACCGGTTTGATTCTGTCTTAATTGGTCCAGGGATTAGTAGAAAAGCTGACAAATTTTGTCAATTTTTTATTCATAAATCAATGAAATTAAAAGTTGTTGATGCCGATGCATTAAAATCCTTATCATTCAAAGATTTTCAGAATACAATTGTTACTCCTCATGAAACTGAATTGGAATTAATGTTAATAAATAGTAAAAAAGATTTCCTTTTACCTAAATTAAGGCAATCTAATGCTAAAGAAAAAGCAGAAATTTTGCAAGGTAATTTAAGATATTTCTTACAAAATAATAACGTTTTATTATTAAAAGGACCAACTGACATTATTATCTCTAGAAATAAGATTGCTTACAACAGAACCGGTAATCAAGGAATGACTAAAGCTGGCACAGGTGATGTTTTAGCTGGTTTAGTAGTTGGGTTCTTAGCTAAGACGCAAGATTTATTCAAAAGTGCTGTTGCTGGATCTTTCATAAACGGTTATGTAGGAGACATTTTATTAAAGAAAAAGAAAGGGTATTCCTTCATTGCTTCAGATATTGTAGAAGATTTAGAAAAAATAAAATCTATCTCTAAAAAAGAAAAAAGGTCTACAGCTAAAGCAGAACCTACAAAGAAAGTAGTTAAAAAGAAAACAAAGAAAGTTTCACCTAAGAAGGAAGTTAAAAAGAAGAAAATTAGTTCTAAAAAGAAAGTAATAAAAAAGAAAGTTGTTAAGAAAAAAACTGTTTCTAAAAAAAGAGTTAAGAAGAAGAAATAAGGGTTATTATTTTATTTAATCACTTCAAATATTTATTAATATTTTTAATCTTTAACGCCAGTAATTACAATGTATTGCCAAAGTAAACCATTTCTTTTTTCAACATCTACGGTAAATCCTGCTTGTTTAAACATGTTTTTTAATTGTTTGTTATCATCAATCCAAGCAACGTTTGGGATGATATAAAAGAATTTATCGTAATCTACAAAAACAACTTCCCCTCCCTTCTTGATTTTTTTACTTAAACCTGTTAAGACTTTTTTAGGGTTTTGCATGTAAGATAACATTCCAATAGATAGAATTCCGTCCACTTTTTTAGGCAATTTTAATTTAAAATCTTTTAATTCTGGATGGTGTAAAACATTTACGTGATCAATACTTTTAGTTCTTTTATCAGCTATTCTGACTTTCTTTTGAGATAAATCAACTGCATAAATCTTTCCTTTTTTAGTAACTTTTTCAGCTATCTTTTTAGTTAAAGTTCCACCAGCACAACCAAATTCTAAAATTGATTTTCCAGTTAAATCTCCCATTTCTTTGAATATTTTATTTCGAATACTAAACGGGAAGAAATATTTTTCTCCAAGTACTACAAAAGCCGATAATGATTCATTAACTTTAACGATGGCTTTAGGGTCATAAAACATTTCTACCATGAAATAGAGTGGTAAACCAAC
>CAZRHO010000039.1:0-9068 GCA_964599955.1 uncultured Methanosarcinales archaeon | reverse complement strand
AATAACCATAATTACTTAATAATTTTTGTACACGATGCATAATTAAAGAATTTTCTCTCAAATTTAAAAAAGCTCGCATAATTTTTATAAAATAACCTCATTTTAAAAAGATAATGAGCAAGCAAATTTTAGATAAAATATATTGGTTAATATCAATTCAGTTAAATAATAATTCTTACCACCGTCAATATTTGTTACCAATTGCTTCAAATTG
Source organism: uncultured Methanosarcinales archaeon (assembly GCA_964599955.1). Taxonomy (GTDB): domain Archaea; phylum Nanobdellota; class Nanobdellia; order Woesearchaeales; family GW2011-AR9; genus CAZRHO01. The sequence goes on along the minus strand of CAZRHO010000039.1, from coordinate 8,854 downwards.
ATAATGATAATTAAAATATCTGTTGAAGAAGCCTTAAATTTAGAAAATTCATTAATCATTGATGCACGTTCTCCAAAAGAATTTAATGAGGACCATATTATTGGTGCAATTAATGTCCCTTTATTAAATGATCAAGAAAGACATGAAATTGGTTTAATTTATAAACAAAAATCAAGAGATAAAGCTATTGAAAGAGGGATTGAATTATTTCCAAGTAAAATTCCTTCAATTTTTAATGCAGTTAAAGATCATAGAAATAAAAAAATTATTGTTTATTGTGCACGTGGAGGCATGCGTTCTAAAATTATTGCTTCACTAATTTCTTCCATTGGATTTAATGTTTTTCAAATGAACGGAGGATATAAATCATTTAGAAATTATTTATTAAAAGAATTAAATAATTTTAAGATTAAACCTAAATTAATAGTATTACATGGTTTAACTTGTACTGGTAAAACTAAGTTACTTCAAAAATTCTTAAATTCATTAGATTTAGAATCATTAGCACAACATCGTGGTAGTTTATATGGTGGTATTGGTTTAATACAAAATAGTCAGAAAAAGTTTGAAAATTTATTATTTCAAAAATTAAATGAATTAAGAAATGAAAAATACATCATTATTGAAGGAGAAAGTAGAAGAATTGGTAACTTAATAATCCCAAAATTTTTATTTAAAGAAATGAATAACGGGACAAATATTCTTATAACTAGAAATATTGAAAAAAGAGTTGAAGAAGCAATAAAAGAATACTTTGATTCAAAAGAAAAAATTAAAAAAATTAAAGAAATCACTACTGGTTTATGGAAAATTATCGGTAAAGAAAAAAAAGAAAAAGTAATTAAATTAATAGAAGAAAAAAAACATTCTCCGGCAGCTAAAATTTTATTAGAAGAGTATTATGATCCTTTATACAAACATTCATTGAAAAAAATTAAATTTATTTATGAAATTAATAATGATAATGTTAATGATGCTACAATTAAATTAAAAAGACTTTTTCTTGATACCAAAAAAACCACCAATTACAACAAACAAAATTAATAAGACGGCATAATCGTCCCATTCTGGGACTGCACCTCCTCCTGAAGAACTTCCTTCCCCTCCATAACTACTAAATTGACTAACTGTAAAATTTAATTTACTTCCAGTACAAACAATATCTTTACAATAAGGAACTGTAGAAGAATCACATTCTTGCCCATTAGTTTTAATATCACTTAAACTAGTATAAATATCATCAGCATAGTATATCGTATAACTATCGCAACCGCTTACAGAAATAGAGATATTAGCAGTTGAATTCCATGAACTATGCAAATCGGAAGAGTTTAAACTAACATAACCTGAACCAATCTTAACGTTTTTATCTGCATCTTGATCTTTCGCATTAAGTGAACCGTTCCATAAAATAGAACCATGAGAATTTGCTAATTTCACGTTATCAACAGAAATTATGTTTGAAGAAGTTCTAAAATTGGTTGAACCTAAAGAAACACTAAAATCAGAAGAAGTGTTAGTAGGAGAAACACCCAAATAATAAAGTCCTTTAATATAACTTGAATTTAAAGAACGATTCCATACTGTAACTTCATCAATCATCCCTGTAAAATAATCAGTAGCAACAACGGTATTACTATAATATCTCCCAATCATTAAACTTTCAGCAGTGTTTCCTAATTTTGCAGAAGTTGCAGATTGTTCTTTTTCACCGTCTATATATATATGCAAATTAGTCCCGTTTTTTACACCAACGGCAAAATGCCAAGTGTTATCTCTGTAATCAGAAGTAAAAGGTGTGCTCTTGGAAGAATAATTTGCGACACCAAAACGATTTTCATCCTGATACATATTCATACTATAACCATAATAAACTCCGCCACCGCCAGAAGTATAATTCATCTTAGAAACTAAACCTTCATACCAATCAGTTCCCGTTGCATTAAACCAAACACCAATAGTAAAATTATATTCAGGATTTAATTGATATGCGTTAGGGATAGCCACATAATCGCCATTACCATCAAAACTTAAAGCTTTTCCTACTTTCCCTTTTACACCATGAGTTGCACCTGTAACAGTACCATTATTCCCATAATCTGAAGAATCATTAACGGTTCCCCCTGCCTCATTTAATTTCCAATAACCTACCAAATCAGTACAATCATCTAAAGAACAATTAATTTCTCTCCCTGCAAAAACTAAACTAGAGAATATTACTAAAAATATTAAAATAAACATACACCTCTTTAACATTAATATTTAAAAGAAAATAAGAATTTATTAATCTTTCTTTCTAATTCCAAAAAAACCGCCAATAACCGTAATTAGGATCAATAAGACTGCATAATCGTCCCATTCTGGAACTGAACTCCCTCCTGAAGAACTTCCTTCTCCACCATAACTACTAAATTGACTAACTGTGAAGTTTAATTTACTCCCAGTACAAACTATATTTTCACAAGAAGGAGTAGAAGTGGAGTTACATTTTTGACCATTAGTTTTAATATCACTTAAACTGCTATAAATGCCACCAGCATAATATACCGTATAATTACTACAACCACTAACAGAGATAGAAATATTGGCAGTAGTATTCCAAGAGCCATCTATTGCTGAGGAATTAACACTGATATACCCAGAACTTATTTTTATATTAGAATCAGCATCTTGGTCTTTGGCATTAATTGAGCCATTCCATAAAATAGAACCATGAGAATTTGCTAATTTTAAATTATCAATTGAACTGATATTTGAAGATTTTCTAAAATTAGTAGTACCATAACTTGTTGTAAATTCTGATGAAGTATTAGTAGGAGAGATACCAAGATTATAAAGTCCTTTAATATAACTTGAATTTAAAGAAACATTCCAAAAACTTACTTCATCAATAATCCCTGTAAAATAATCATCTGCGACCACAGTATTACTATAGAACCTTCCAATCATGAAGGCATCATTAGTATCCTGTAAAAGAGCATTAGATTTAGATTCTACCAAAACACCATCAATATATAAGTGAAGTTTAGTTCCATTCCTTACACCCACTGCATGGTGCCAAACACCATCATTATAAGTCGTTGAAGTTGCATCTGTAGAAACATAACTCATATTTCCAGTGAAGAATCTAGCTTTAGAATTATAAAGATTAATATTATAACCATGATAATTTGGATGACCTGAATAATTGGCCTTAGAAGCTAAACCTTCATAAGTATCACTAGAAGTGGTGTTAAACCAAACAGAAATTGTTAAGTTTTTATTCGTTTCTAAAGAAGAAGAAGTTGGAACTTCTACAAAATCTCCACTGCCGTCAAAACTTAAAGCTTTGCCGATCTTCCCTTTGACACCATGGGTTGCACCGGTAACAGTGCCATTATTTCCATAATCAGAGGAATCATTAACCTTCCCTCCTAATTCATTAAGTTTCCAATATCCAACTAGCCCATTACAATCATCTAAAGAACAATTAATTTCTCTCCCAGCAAAAACTAAACTAGATAAAGCTACTAAAATAACTAAAATTAACATACACCTCTTTAACATTATTAATCAGAGATCAGTTTTAATTTATTAATATTACCTTAACTCTTTTAAACCCCATACTAAAATTTAATTATAACATCAATTATAGAAAAGCCTTAAAAAGTAGATTATGTTTTCTTCCAATCATGCAAAACGAAAAAAGGTCGTCAGGTTTAAATAAAATCTTTATTAAATCTGAAGACGAAATAGCTTCTTTAAACATAAAAAAATTTCTAGAAAAATACAATGTCTATTCAATTATAAGAATTCAAAAAGAAGATTTCATTTTTTTAAAAACTAAACCAAAAATTTTAACTCATTTTAATTTACAGTTTACTAATCATCAAAAAGGAAAAAAATATGCATTACTCCTAATTATTAAACCGGGTTCCTTTGATAAAAAAAAAGACACGCCTCCTATTCTTTCTCTTGAAAATATTTATGTTGCTGAATGTATTGAAACTAGAAACAACATAAATTATGATCAATTAAATAAAGAAGATTTTAGATATAGTTTTCCAAACATTAAAAATGTTGAACAATTAAAAAAAGTTATTGTAAAAAGGTATAACCAGAGCATGAAAGATTTATCAAAAGAAAAAATACTTTCTTTAGGCGTTGGAATTACAAAATTAAAAGGAATTAAAAAAATAAAGGTTAATAAATCATAATTTCTTAACAGAATTATAAAATTTCTTAATTAACAATTCTAGTTCTTTAATATTTTTTATTTTTATTATTTGGCCACGTAACTCTTTACTTCCTTGGATACCTTTCGTAAAATTCATAGTTTGCATCCTAATACTAGAAAATTTAATTGTTTTATATCTCTTTGAATAAGATAAGTAACGTAAGAAATACTTAATTCTATCCTTGGGAGTTACTGGTTTATACCTCTTCGTTTTAAGAAATTGATTAATTTGTGTAAAAAGGAAAGGATTTCTAGCTGCACCTCGACCAACCATTACGTAATCACAACCAGTTTCATCTAACATTCTCTTTGCATCTTCTGGAGTTTCAATATCTCCATTACCACAAACAGGAATGTTAACTGTTTGTTTCAATTCTTTAATTAATTTCCAATCAGCTTTTCCAGAATAACCTTGCTTAACTGTACGTGGATGTAAAGTAATCATACTTAGGCCTTCTTCCTCAGCAATCTTAGCAATCTCTTTCCATTTATCTGATTTAGTTACTCCTGACCTTATTTTAACAGTTACTGGTTTATCTGTTGCTTTCATCATTGTTTGAAAAATTTTTCTAGTTAACTCTGGTTCTCTTAACAAAGCAGAACAAGCCATTTGTTGCGTGATATGAGGGGCAGGGCAGCCCATGTTATAATCAATAATGTCAAAGTAAGGAGAAACTATTTTTACTGCTTTCTCTAAAGCTTCTAAATTAGAACCAAATAATTGACAAGATAATGGTTTTTCTTTATCCGAAAATTCAATAAAATCTTGAATATTTTGTTCGCCAGTTCCCCTAGCTACAATTGCATGAATATTAATAAACTCCGTTAGAACTAACCCTGCACCTAATTCTTTACAAACTAAACGTAATGCTGGATCTGATAAACCAGCCATTGGTGCTAAGAAAGCTTTACTAGGAAATTCAGGTAATGGTCTCATAGAATAAGAATTTTGTTGTTTTATTTATAATGTTTATCTTAAAGACCAATAATTTTTAGCTTCTAAACTTTCTTTTTCAAGATAATTAATAGTTCTCTCAAAGAGATCTTTATACTTACCATTATAAAGGTGAATCCTATATTTAGTATGAGTTAATCTTCTTTTCTAATTCTTTTATTCTAAATTGAGCGATGTCAGCATATTTTTTCTGCAATTCAATGCCAATACCATTCCTCTTACTATTGTGGCAAGCAACTAACGTACTTCCCGTACCTAAAAATGGGTCAAAGATAACTTCACCAGATTTAGTAAAAAATTCTATAAATCCCTGGATCATATTTTCTGGATATTTAGCTGGATGAAGAACTTCCTTTTTCTTTCTAGGGGGAGGATTATGCACGAACCAAGTTTTTGTAAATTTTAACCACTCTTTAGCATTAAGTTCATTTAATCTATTCAATGGGGGTACTTCTGACATGAGAAATTAATAATTATAATGTTTATAAAAATTTAGGGTCTTATGATTTATTTAGCTTAATTCCAAATATCATTAAAGAAAATTGAGTAAGAATCAACTAGAACTTTACTCTGTATAATGTAAAGGACAGGTTCTTTCTGATCCCAAACAATAAAAGTTAATTGGTTCCCAATAATTCCAATGTCAGAAGGCCATTTTATATCAGTAAATTTAACATGATAATTTTTTTTATTTACAAAATTCTTTTTCTCACTTTTGTGAGCGAGACCTTTAATCTTAATATTCTTCTTGTTAAGTTCTATAGTTATCTTGGAAAAAAAACGTTTAAGGTAAGGAACAGTTTCATAGCCTGTTGAAAAGAAATAATAATTTCCATCTTTAGGAATTGTTTTTATTGCTTCAAAAATTCCAGTTTTAAGTCCCTTAAAACCTCGATAAATTCTTGCTTCTTCTCGTTCTTTTTTGAATTGTTGATTTAATTTAATTTTTTCTATTACTTCATTTAAAGCTAGTTTAGTTTGTTTAATTTTTTGTTCCTTTTGATCCAGATAATCCAATAGTGAAATAGGTTGAGCAATTTGAAAATATTTTGTTTTTTCTTTAATAATATAATTAACCAATCCTTTCTGAATTAACTTTTCTAAGATCATATAAATCTTAGAACCAGAAACCTTAGCTTCTTTAATAATTGGTCCGACTGTAACTTTTCCTAATTCTACTAAAGCTAAGTAAACTTTTATTTCACCCTCGGTTAAACCAGCTTCACGTAAGATAGATTCTGTTCTTTGATCCATATGAATGTATTTTCTTTGCTACTTTAAATACTTTCCTAATATAAACCCCTTTAGGGGGTGATAACATTAATATACTTTTTCTTGAAACTACTTAGCAGTTACAAACTAAACTAGTGTAACCCAGAATTGCTGAAAAAGTAAGATCAAATTATCAGAGAAAGAAAAATGACTGAAATAAAAAACGGACATAAAATTATAATCAGAAGTAAATATTTATCTTTAAAGGAATTGATAGAAAAAGCTGTTAGAAGGAGAGTAAGCTTTGAAGAAGCAGAACTTGAAGGAGCATACCTTTTTAGGTCTAAAATAAGAGGTGTAAATTTTTCAAAAGCAAATCTTGAAGAAACAAACCTTGGTGAAGCAGACCTTAGAGGTGCATATTTTAATGAAACAAATCTTAAAGGGACAGTTCTCAATAAAGCGATTATTGATGATGGAGAAGGTAACGAGTATACTATAGGTGAAACTTTTGTAGAATCTCTAAAAAAGATTTTTCCTGCTATTACTTCTAACGAAAGTTTATCAGAAGAAAAGTGTGAATTGATTATTAAAGAAATGGAACCTAAGATTAAAAAAGCAATTGAAAGGTTAGTATTATTTGATGAAAAGCGTAATGGAGACCATGCTTTTATGGGTTACAGGGTGCCTTATGATTTGGTTGACTATGTAAGAGAAGATTTAAATCTGGGATTAGCAAGGTCAATTAGGGTACAGCAAGGTGTAACTCAGGTTAAGTTAGCTAAAATATTAAAATGCACTAGTAAATATGTTCATTATCTAGAGATAGGTCAAAGATCTACTAACCCTAAAAAAACAACTACTTCAATTATAGATAATTATGTTACATGGATTATATTAAATGGATATTTAGATGCCAAAGAAGAAATAATATTAGAAGACCATTTAACTCGTACTGGGAACAATGGATTTGGGGGTTTTATAGTACCCTATAAACAGATAGATGAAGTAAGAAAAAATTTAGATTTACAATCAGCAATATTAATTAGAAAAAATCAAGGTATTACTTTAGATGATTTAGCTAATGATTTAGAATGTACAAAGAAAGACTTATACAACCTAGAGAATAATATAGGACAAGCTAAAGTGACAATAAGTACTCCTACTATAGATAATTATATTACTTGGTTAATAGGTAATGGATACGGAGACAAACAGGTAGAAGTAAGTTTATCAATTAAGGAAAATGATAGTTCAATTAAACAAGACTTAATGTTAAAAACTAATAAAATGTTAAGTGTTGAACAAAAATATAATGGAGCCTCTATAGATAGTTTGCTGGATAGATGGTACAATGAAGGAAAACAGACATTGTCTGAAATTGCAGAGAAGTGTAATGTTAGTATTACAACAATATGGTTTTGGATGAATAAATTTGAGTTGAAAAGAAGACCTTTGGGCAATAGATCTTTAAAAAGTGAAGGGCCACCTCCCTTTCTTTATAAAGAGATAAAATTAGTTTGTGATTTATCTCAGAAACCAGAATATCAATTTGAGGGAGGTGCAAATAAAGGAAAACCAGATTATGAATTAATTGCACTTGAATTAAACATTCAATATCATGATAGTAAAGAAGTTAGGTGTTCAGATACAGTTCAAGTAGTTTTTGATAAATTAATGAGGTAATGAATGGCATCTAAAAATTTAGGGTTTCCTTTTGACCTACATCCACAAAAATTTAAATATCTTAGAAATTTTGTTTTATTTATGAAGTATGAATATTATAATAAATTCATTAATAAAAATACTGTTGGCAGATATGATGTGACACCTATTTTTGAAAGCTCAGAAGTTTTTTCTAATTTGATTAATGATTTAGTAAAACCATTTAAGAAAATTAAATTTGATAAAGTTGTTGGATTAGATGCTCTTGGATTTATAATTGGTGGAGCAATATCAAATAAGTTGCAAGTTGGGTTTGTTCCAATAAGAAAGAGGGGTAAGCTTCCAGGGATTAAAGGAACTGTTTTAAGAACTTCTTTCATTGATTATTCAAAAAATAAGAAAACTTTTGAAATAAATAAAAGTTCAATTAAAAAAGGAGATAAAATTTTAATTGTCGATGAATGGATCGAAACTGGAAGTCAAATGAAATCCGCAATTAAGTTAATTGAAAAACTTGGCGGAATGATTATTGGAATTTCAACCTTACGTGCACATAAGAATAATAAAACAAGAATTCTATTTGAGAAATATAATTGTAAAGCAATTGGTTTGAAAGAATAATTAAAAAAATAAAAAATTAAGAAAAATTTATCTTTTCTTTCTTTTTGTAGCTTTTTTCTTGGTAGCTTTCCGCTTAGGAGCTGCTTTACGTTTAGTAGTCTTCTTTTTAGCTGCTTTTTTCTTTGGAGCTGCTTTACGCTTAGTAGTTTTCTTCTTAGCCGCTTTTTTCTTTGGAGCTGCTTTAC
>CAZRHO010000038.1:2997-9096 GCA_964599955.1 uncultured Methanosarcinales archaeon | reverse complement strand
TCGTAGGCGTATTTGGGAATGTCTTCACCGTATTGTTTTGTTTTTGTTAATCTTTGATTTTTTTCATATTTTTTTTCTATTTCTGTATAATTGAAATCTCTGCACTGAATTCTAAATTTCCAATTATTAAAAGAAAGACCAGATTATGTTATTCATCAAGCGGCTCAAGTAGATGTTAATAAATCCATTAAAGATCCAATTTTAGATGCAGAAATTAACATCATTGGTTCATTAAATATTTTACAAAACTGTGTAAAATATAATGTAAAAAAAATAATTTATGGTAATTCTGGTGGTGCAGGTCCTGGAGAACCAAAATATTTGACAGTTGATGAAAAACATCCAAAGAATCCTAAAGCACCTTATGGCGTTTCTAAACACACAGTAGAGCATTATTTAGAAGTATATAATCACCTACATGGTTTAAAATTCACCTCTCTTGGTTATGCTAATGTTTATGGGCCAAGACAAGATCCTTATGGGGAGGGAGGAGTTATAGCCATATTTACTTATAAGTTTCTAAATAATGAAGAACCGATTATTTTTGGAAATGGAGAACAAACAAGAGATTTTGTTTATGTAGAAGACGTGGCAGATGCTAACATCATAGCTTTAACAAAAGGAAATGACCAATTTTTCAATGTTGGAACGGGAAAAGAAGTAATTATAAACGAAATAGCCGAAATGATAAAAGAAATAACTAACAGCACAAGTAAAATAAAATATGATGAACCAAGAAAGGGAGACATTCATCGTAGCGTTCTAGATTGCACAAAGATTAAAAGAGAAATTGGCTGGACAGCAGAAACACAATTAAAACAAGGATTAATTGAAACAATAGAGGCATTAAAAAATGATTAAAGTAGGTCTAGTTACCGATTTAGCTGGATATGATGAATATTACAAAAGGTTCAGTAAAGAATCTAATGACAAAATAATTGAGATTCACTTATTAGATAAAGATCTCGACAAAGATTTTGAAAAAAAATTAATAGAGTTAAGACATTTTATCTTAACAAACAAGATTGAACATATAGCATTCCATAGCGTAGATAAAATAATGCAATCGATTCTTTATAAAGAAGAAGACCATATAAAACATTTAGAAAAATACAATATTTTAATAGATGGGATAACCAAATTTAGTAATGAGATTAAGAGAGAGGTCATACTAATTGTTCATCAAGGTTCTAAATTCTCAAGAGACGAAGTTGAAAAACTTAGCTTAGAAGAAATAAAACATTTTAGAATAGGTTTACATAAAAGATCCAAGTTTGGATTTAAAAAGATACAAGAAGATGTTAAAAGATCTTATGTTAAAATAGCTTTAGAAAATAGTCCGCCTACATGTGCATCCGATGACAAGGATCACGTTTTTGACCTTTGCTTTGAAGATTTTCAAGAAAGGTTAGGCGATGACAATTATTTTGTATTTGATTTTAGTCATGCTTCTTTATGCATTGAATATTTTAAACAAGATAAAATAAGATTTAATTCTCTAGAAGCATTACGAGATGAAAATGGGAAACCACCCTATTCTTTACAATCCTTAGAAAATTACATTGAAATAGCTGGTAAGAATATTAAATGGATGCATATTAATGATGCTAATGGTATCCTTGGAGAAAATGAAGGTAAAGAGATTGGCATCAATGATAGTAAAATTAATTTTAAATCTATTATTAAGAAAATAAAAAAGCACGTTAATAATCCTAAAGGGGTTCTTGAAATTGTAGATGGTCATAAGGATTATAATTTGATTTCTAATTCACTTAATAAATTCAAAGAATTTTCTTCAGTTATGATCAGTGGAAAAGCTATTAACAAGAATAGAGGATTTATTATTGCTGAAGTTGCCTCAAGTCATTGTGGCGATAAAGAAAAGTTGAAAACAATCATCAATGGAGCAGTGGAAGCTAAAGCGGATGCAATTAAATTTCAATTATATTCAGCAGAAGGTCTTTATTCAAAATATCACTCCGGTTTGGAGGATGGTAAGAAAATAGTTTTATCAAAGTACCAATGGAAAGAAATTCTTGAATATACTAAACAATTGAAAATCCCCATAATAACTGATGTCTTTGAGGAAGATTTTTCAGATTTAGCTGAACCATACGTAGATGCATTTTCTATTCATGCTAGCGATATTAGTAATCCTTTTCTTCTTAAACATGTGGCAAAGAAAGGAAAGCCAATCCTTTTGTATGTTGGCGGTTCTACCCTTGATGAAATTGACAATGCCATTAAATCCATTGAAGAATTTGGAGTAGATATCATTTTAGTTTATGGATTACAAAATTTTCCTACGAATATTGAAAATATCAATCTGAAAAGGATAACCACTCTCAAAGAAAAATTTAATCTTCCAATATGCTATCATGACCATACTGATGCAGAAACAAGTTTAGCCATTAACATCTCAACTCACGCTTTTGCCTATGGTGCACAACTTATTGAAAAACATATAACCGATGACCGTAGTCTTAAAGGTTTTGATTATATGTCCTCATTAAATCCAGATGAATTCAAAAAGATGGTTAATAGAGTTAGAACATTTGAGAAAGTCTTAGGTAATGATAAATTTAACCTCACAGAGGCTGATCAAAAATATAGAAAAAAAATGAAAAAATTTATTGTTGCAAAAAGAGATATAAAGGTAGGAGAATTAATTAATTTAGATAATATCTCTTTTAAAAGAGTTCCAAATGGTCAATTTCACCCAAATGAATTTGAAAAAATAATTGGAAAAATGGCTAAAAATAAAATTTTAGAAGAAGCACCGATATTAAATCAAAATATTAAACATAAAGTTGCTATTTTAATTCCTGTTAGAATGAAATCAACTCGTTTGCCAAGAAAAGCAACTCTTGAATTAACTGGAGACACCACTATCGGACACATGATAGAAAGATTAAAACATTCAAACGAAGCAGAAGTTATTTTATGCACATCAGACTTGGAAGAAGATTCTTGTTTAATTGAAATTGCCAAAGAAAAAGGAATTAAGTGGTTTGCAGGGGATGCCGATGATGTCATGGATCGTTTTATTAAAGCCTCTGAAAAAGAAAATGCAAACATTATTGTCAGAGCAACTGGAGATAATCCCTTAATGGATCCTGAAATTATTGACAGGCAAATAAGGTATCACATAGAAAATAAATCAGATTACACAGGGATTGAAGAAGTTCCAATCGGATTCAATGCTGAAGTTGTTAATTTAGATGTAGTTAAAAAAGCCAGGGAATTTGTTAGGGATCCAAAAGACACAGAATATATGACCTGGTTTATCAAAGATCCAAAGAATTTTAAAGTTATGGTTATGCCCATAGAAAATAAAGAAGAAAAAGGAGATTATCGTTTAACTTTAGATACCCCAGAAGATTTTAAAGTCATAAAAGAGGTTTATGATAATTTATACAAAAAGGGAGAAGTCTTTACGATGAAAGAAACTATCAATTTTCTAAAAGACAAACCAAAATTAAGTAACATTAACATAAATTATCAGCAAGTAAGAAAACCTTTAAGTTTAAAGGAATTACAAAATGAATAAAATAATTCTAATTGGGATTGATGCTGCAGCATGGAAAGTCATCGATCCTTTAATAGAAAAAGGAGAACTACCAACGATTTCTAAGTTAATCAAAGAAGGTGCAAGAGCATCATTGCAAAGTTTACCAGGGTATAAATCTCCTGCATTATGGAATTGTATAGCGACCGGTAAATATCCAGAAAAAAATGGAATTCTTTATTTTACCAACTTATATTTAAATTTATCAAGATTAAAAATTAAAAAAAATATCACTACCGCATTCTTAATTAATTGGCCATACAGATTAGGAAAATTATTTTCTAATAATAAGAAAGACCCCTCTAAAATGACAAAAAACCTTAACAAAATTTATATTTATTACATGTTAAAATTAGGAAAGATATTTGAAAAATTATCAATTGGGGGAAATTATTTAATTACAAGTAATTCTAGAAAAGAAAAAGCAATTTGGGAGATGTTGAGTGAAGAGAATGTTACTTGTGGAGTTATTGGTTGGTTAGTAACCTGGCCTGCAAAAAAAATTAATGGATATCTTGTTTCTCAAAAGGCTGTTGAAGGAATTAATAAATTAGAAAAAACAAAAGATATAGATCTAGAAAAGGGAGATATAAGTTATCCTAAAGATTTTATTAATCAAATAAAAGAATTAAATAGACATCCACCGAGCATATCAAAAGAAGAAATAAAACAATTCTTCAATAATCTAGATCAAAATGACGAGAATGAAATACGGGGAAAAAGATTTAACAAAAAAATTAGACTTAATCTATTTTCTTATATGTTTATCTCTGACATATTTTCAACTGAAGTTTCAAAGGTAATTAAAGAGAAGGGGAAACCAGAATTCTTATCGTTATACCTTCCAGGATTAGATGGAATACAACATGTATTTTGGCAATATCACGAACAAGAAAAATTTAATTTTGTAAATATTAAGAAAGAAGAAGTTCAGAAATTTAAAGACACTATAAAAAATTATTATAAATTTCTTGATACGCAGATTAAAAGTTTAATCGATGAAGAATCAACCATAATAATAATTTCTGATCACGGAGTAGAAGCAATAAAAGAAAAAAATTATGATCACAAAGGAATACGTTCAGGGCAACACGATGAATCACCAGACGGAATTTTAATATTAAGTGGTCCAAATATAAAAAGAGGAATTTCTCTAAAAAAAGCACACATATTAGACATTGCACCAACTATTCTACATTTAATGAATAAACCGATTGATTCTAATATGGATGGGACTGTCCTAGAAGAAGCTTTTACAGAAGAGTTTACAAAAAATAATCACATCAAAAAGAAAAATTATGGCAAAAGAGAAGAGTTTAATTCCAATGTTCAATATTCAAAAGATGAAGAGGAAAAAGTAAAAGAGAGATTAGAAGCGCTAGGATATTTAGATTAATTTTTTAAATCAGTGATTTCCCTTTAAGATCATTAGGAGCATCTAATTTTAATGCATTAAAAATAGTAGGTAAAACGTCAATTATTTTCATGTCATCTCTTCTAATTGAACCTAATTTTTCATTATGAATTATGAATATTCCTTTTGGTGCATGCCCTGCATCATCACTTCCTTTAGTGGTCCTTTCTGAATACAAACCATCATTCCCTACATCGTTATTAATTCCCCAACGTAAATCATCGAAATAAACATAAAGGTCAGGACCATTCCCTAGGTGAGGTCCTGAATAAACATCTTGAGGAAGATAGAATTTATTATTAATTTCTTCGCCAAAATCATTTTTTATCTTCAATAATTTTTCAATCAATTCTTTCTGTAATTTTTCTATTTCAAAATCTTCCATGATTCCATTTTCTGGATCACGTGATTTCTTATTGAAAAAAATCCTACCAAAATATGCACCTATAGCATAAGCTTTAGTTTTTTGCCAATCTACATTCTTAAAATCTAATTTCTTTGGACTTTCTACTTCTTCATTTAAAACTAAGTAACCCTCCCTTATTAACCAATCATTAAGATTAAATCTACCATCCATCTTATCAAATCCGTGATCTGAAACTACAATCAAATAATCTTCTTTATTAAGTAATTTTTTTATTTCACCAATCTCTGAATCAATTGATTGATAATATTCCTTTAAAGAATTTTGATATTTATTTTCACCAGGATAACGTCTGTGAGATTTATCATGAAAACGCCACATCGTGTGTTGCATCCTATCAGACCCAATTAATACTGTCATAAAAAAATCCCATCTCTCTTTTTTCATTAAATTCTTAGTTAATGTTAATTGTTTAACTGTCATATCATTAACTTCATTGATCATTCTATCGCTTTCTAAATCTTTATAACCTGCAAGGCCAACCCCCACATCAAACTTATAACTATTAGAAATCTTTAAAATTTCTTTTTTTAATTTCTTAGGAAAATATGATTTTTCATTTAGCCCTGGAGTTAGAAAACCACCCAACATAATACCATTGACTGTTTCTACCGGGTAAGTTAATGGAACATGTAAAAGAATGGATTTTTTATTATGTCTTTCTAGATACTTCCAAATTCTTTTCTCTTTAAC
>CAZRHO010000038.1:0-2970 GCA_964599955.1 uncultured Methanosarcinales archaeon | reverse complement strand
ATCTGTTAATTTAGTTTTATTGTCCTTATCCTTATATGTGTAAGAGTATACATCAAAGTAGCTAGGATCTTTACCAGTCAACATAGAAGTCCAAGCGATGATTGTTGAGGGAGGAATTGTACTCTCTAATTCTCCATAAACTGAATTGCTAAGAAGGTTCTTCAAATTTGGAAGATCATCTATCCATTCATCTAATATGTACTTAGGCGGAGCCCCATCTATGCCTAAAACAAATACTTTCGGTTTTTTATTACCAAAAACCTTACTAAATAGATTCATCTTTTATAAGAATCTAGGTTCATTATTTAAATATAATGCAATTAACTAATTTAACTTTGATAACTTTTATATAACGAAATATTGCTAAGATTTTGTGAATATCGCACTTGTTGCTTCTGGTCCATTAAAAAGTAAAAAAGAAGCTACCTGGATTACTATTACTGATTTAGCTAGATCCTATGTCAAAAGGGGTCATAATGTCTTTATATGTGCACAAAAACATAAAAACTTCCCAAAAATTGAAAATTTAAATGGTTTTTCTATTTATCGTTTATTTTCAAATAAATATTTAAAATTTATTACAGGATATAGGACAGTAAAAGAGATCTCAAAAAAATTAAATGTTAACTTTGATGTAATTCATGGTTTTAGTTCTAACCCAATAATGATTTTAAATACTTATTTAGCAAGTAAAATCTCAAAAAATATAAAACCAAAAACCATACATACAATAAAATCTTATCCTCTATCAAAATTTCAAGGAAGGTTCTTCAGTAAATTCTCAAGATTAGTTGATCACTTAACTACTTCAACAAAAACAACATCTGATAGAATCAATAAAAATAGTGGAAGTTCAAACATAACAGTAATTAGGTCTAATATTAATTTAGAAAAATTTCAACCAAAAAATAAGAATCAACTTAAAAACAAATATGGTCATGATGATAAAAAAATCATTCTTTATTATGGAGCAATGAGAATTCAAAAAGGAGTTGATTACTTATTAAAATCATTACCAGGGGTAATAGATAAAAACAAAAATGTCATTTGTATTTTAGCTTTCAGATCATGTTCTAAAAAAAATAAAGAAAAATACAGAAACATGATCAAGGAGTTACAAATTAGGAACAATATTGTTATCACGCTTGAAAAAATAAAGATAGAAGATTATGTTGCAATGGCCGATGTTGTAGTATTAGCTTATCCTTCACTAATAGGAACTGAAGGTAATCCTTCTTGTTTATTAGAAGCAATGGCTAGTAAAACAAAAGTAGTCACAACTAATCTTCCAGAGTTAAAAGAGATTATAGAAAATCAAAAGGAAGTGATAATGGCTAAGCCAGAGGACATAAATTCTCTCACAAATAAAATCAATTATGCCTTGAATAATAACCTTAACGAAATGATTGATAATGCTTATAAAAAATCAAAAGAATTTGATGTTAAAAAAATAAGTGCACAATTTTTGAAGTTGTATCATCAATGAAAAATAAAAAAACCTTATCTATTTTAATTATCGTTGTACTAGCCTTTGCTGTATTCCAAACTGACAACTTAAACTCAATCACAGGTAAAGCATATAACGAATTTATGAGCTGGGATTTCAGACCGGTTCTAAGTAAAGACATAAAACCAATTAAAGAAAACTTATTGCTTTTAGAGAATAACATTAAATATATTAAAAAAAACTGTTCTACTGACACAAATCAATTACAAAATAAATTTATAAAAAAAAGAGAAGATATTGAGGACATTTCATTTAAGAACTTAGTTTTAGACATTAATCCAAAAAAGAAAGAATTATTTCTTCTAAGTAAAGAGACCTACAAATTAATAGATAAATGCAATCTTAAAAAAAAAAAAGCAATCAAGAAGATAAAAACATACAGTATAAGTTCTAATGATTTTGAAAAAAAAATCATTCTAGAAAATGAACTAAATTATTATACTAAAATTGAAAATTTAGGTAATTCGACCATAAAACCAAGGTTAATAATCAACGAGATTGATTTTACAAGCATCAATTCAATTTATTCAAGCATTATAAATGAAAAAATGAATGATAAGGAAAAATCTTTAGCTATTTACAATTTTGTCAAAGAACACAAATATCATTTTTTTAACCCAACCAAGTATGATAATAAAAAATCGATTGATTTATTTAATTCATGGGGATATAGTAATTGCGGAGTTACATCTAGGGCAGTTATAGATTTAGCCAATCTTGCTAAAATTCCTGCAAGAGAACATAGGTTAGGCGGACATATTGTTTCGGAGTTATTTTTTGAAGATTCATGGCATGTGTTGGATGCAGACGGGGGAGTTTATTATACAAAAAAAGATGGAACAATAGCTAGTGTTTCAGATATTGAACGAAAAATTGAACTATTAAAAACTGCAGAAAGCTCAATCTATTCATTTGATTATTTAAAGAAAGAATATGAGACGAAAAATAATAATGTAATTATACATTATAAATCGAATTATAATAGTGAATCATCTTATGAATTAAAACCAAATGAAGCAATTCTTTTTGTAGATGACAACAATGGAAATTATTTCAGTTCAGTTAATTATCAAGAACCTCCAAATTACAGTAATAGTTATTTTATTTACGAACCTGAATTAAAAGATAAAAAAGAACACATAATTGATTTTAATTATCCATTCCCTATAGTGGGAGGTTATATTGAAGGTGTTAGTTCTTCTAAAATAGAAATATTCTTTTCAAATGGATTAATATGGAACAAAGTATATTCTGAAGAAAAAGGAGGTTTGTCCATAGATTTTTCTAATTATTTTAATAATGGACATGGAGTACCAGATAAAGCATACAGATTAAAGATAAAAACAGATAATATTATTGAAGAAATAAAAATAGTCTCAGAGGTACAAGTTTCTAGTAAGAGTTTGCCTCTGTTGAAAAAAGATAAAGAAAATAAAATTAGATTTATTGATGATCATAAAAAT
>CAZRHO010000037.1:0-9129 GCA_964599955.1 uncultured Methanosarcinales archaeon | reverse complement strand
GGACCTTATCAGCTACAAAGGCCATTAAAGCAAAAACTAGGATTATTAATGAGAATTGTTTGAATATATCATTTTGAGTTAAATTATATTTGGCATTTATTTTCTTATGTTTTCTGTCCACATCAAGATAAATTAAATAAGATATATATGAAATAACTAAAATGAATCCATCAATTCTACTTATTTTTCCATCTGCTGCTAATAACCAGAATAAGATAGCGCCTAAAATTAACCCGCCCATTTCTTTAAATAAATCTTTTTTAATAACAAATATTGTCCCAATTATTCCCACTATTGCTAAAACAAAACTTTGTTGAAAAATATCCGACCCTACATTTTGTCCTACTATTAACCCAGATATAACTTTTTGTGTAGAAGGGTTTTGCAAAATGTTAATACTGCCAATGATGGCAGACATGATTTCGGGAATACTAGTGCCAATTGAAAGTATCGTTAATCCAACAAATGATCCGCTCCACCCATAGTGATTACCTAATTTCAAGGCACTTTTGACAGTTACATCTGCTAGGAAGAGTATCACTGCAATACCTACAATTACTGTTGAAAACTCAATTAACATAATTATTCCTCTTTAATTTAGAATGTTCAATAGGTTTAAATATGTTGTCCCTTTTACGAGTTTTAAATACTAAATGAAAATTATGAAAATGAAATCTTCGTTTATTATGTCTCAAGAAGGTTATTGTGATGTAGAATACGGTAAATCAAAAGAAAAAGGAGAGTGGGAAGTTTTGATTGAGGTTTATTCTTCCGATGAGAAACTGTTAACCTCTAAGAAAGAATTATTTAAGGTGATTTAATTGGGTTCAAAATTAATTTATTCGAGAAATGAATTGGATCAAGTAATCTTACCCTTAATAAAGAAAATTTCAAAGAGATATATGCCTGGTAAGACTGTCGTTGTTGGTTTGATGGGTGGTCAAGGAACTGGTAAATCAACTTTAGCTGAGTTTATCAAACAGGACTTAATAATTGCTGGCTATAAGGTGACTTCTTTTTCTATTGATGATTTTTATAAGACTTACAAACAAAGGAAGGATTTATCAAAGAGATTAAATGAAAATCCTTTTTATCAAATCTCTCGAGGCATGCCTGGAACACACCAGGTACAAGTTTTGCAGAAATTATTACAAAGGGCAAATGAAGGTAAAAATTTAGTAATTCCAAAGTTTGATAAATCTTTGAATGGAGCTTGGGGAGGAATTTCTAAGGAAAAGTTAAGGATAAATGAGAGACAAGATTTCATTATATTTGAAGGTTGGTGTTTAGGAATGCCATATTTATCTTCCCAAAAATTTGTAGATTTATTTAAGAGGAAAAAATTCGATTTAAATAGAATTGATCCTAATTTAATTTGGCATAAGGAAGTTCTTAAACAATCTAGAACTTATCTTAAATTATGGAAAAAAATTGATTATTTAATAATGTTAAAGGCAGATTCTTTAAAGTTACATGAGGAATGGCGTTATCAACAGGAATTTGAATTGAAAAAGAAGAAAAATTCAGGCATGAGTAGGAAAGAAGTTTCCAGATTTGTTGATGTTTATTTACCTTTTACTTTACTTTGTTATGAAAAAATTAAACCAGATGTTAAAATTATGGTTAATAAAAAACATGAATTTTATAAAATTAAATGATTTCTTTATGTGTTTTTGACAACAACTTATTTAAACTAAAAAATATTCTTTATAATAGGGGTTATGATGTTTAAGTATGATGTTTTATGTGTGGGTTCAGCGACTGTTGATAATTTCTTAACTACTGGACAGAGTTTGCAAAAAATTAAGTTAGGGGATAAAGTCTTAGTTAATAGTTCCGAAAGGCATTCTGGAGGGGGTGCAACTAATTCTGCAGCGGCTTTATTTAAGTTTGGTTTGAGAGTTAAGATGCTAACTAAGTTAGGTGATGATTTTGATGCTAATTTTATTATTAAAGATATGAAAAATTATCGTATAAAAAATATTTGTAAGAATAAAAGTAGAAAAAAAACAGATTCAGCTACAATCATTTCTTCTAAAAAAGAGAAGGACAGGGTAATCTATGTGCAGAAAGGTGCTTCTAGGGGTTTATCTATTAATGATTATAAAAGATCTCAATTAAATGTTAAATGGGTTTATTTAGCTAGTTTAATGGGAAAATCTTTCTCTGTAGCAAATGATATTGCTAATTATTGTAAAAGGAAAAAAATAAACTTATTGTTTAATCCTTCATTATATTTAGCAAGTAAAGGCAAGAATTATTTGAAGAAAGTTTTATTAGTTACAGAAATATTAGTTTTGAATAAAAAAGAAGCTCAAGCTTTGTTAAAAAAAGAGGGTTCTATTAAGAAAATGTTAATGGCTTTAAGTAAATTGGGTCCTAAAACTGTTGTGATAACTAATGGTTCTAAAAGATTATATGCCTTACATGAAAACAAATTTTATTCTTTAATTCCGCCTAATGTAAGAGTAATTCATACTGCGGGCGCAGGAGATGCTTTCACGGCTGGTTTTTTAGCAGGGATAATTAAGGGATATAGTTTCGATAAAGCTTTATGTTTAGGTCAAGCAAATTCTTCTTCAGTTATCCAGAATGTTGGCACAAAGAATAAATTATTAAATGAAAAAGAATCTTTAAAGGTGATAAAGAGATATAGGTTGAGGTGTAAAGTTGTCAATTAAAGGAAATGAATTAATTCAATCTTTCGTAAGGGGTTTGTCTTCATCCTTAATCATTTTTTGGATTATAGGAATAATTGTCTTATTTAATTTTGATAAAAGATTCATGGTAGGTTTAATGTTATGGGTAGTCATTGTGTTAGCTACTATTATTAGTTGGAAAGATGAATTAGTTGGCAGCGGAATTTTCTTGTTTATGGGTTTAATTTATTTATTAGCATCTCAAGTTACTGTTTTATCTGTTTTTGGTTCTTCTCCGTTCTTTGTAATAGGAGGATTATCCATTTTACATCAATATTTAGAAAGGAGGAGCTTAGGCCCAGATGACTTCTAGAAATAACCTTTACATTCTTCCATTTGATCATCGATCTAGTATGAAGCGCATTATTAACTCTAAGTCTTCTGCTAAAGTTAAGTTAGCTAAGAAGATAATCTATGATGCTTACTTGCAATCTAAAGTAAAAGGAGCAATCTTAGTTGATCCAGAATTTGGTTTAGGTATTTTAAGAGATGCTAAGAAAAAAGGAATTATTACTTGTATGACTCTAGAAAAATCAGGCACTAAAAAATTCATTTTATTTTCAAGAGATTATAAGAAAAAAATTGAAGAGATAGATCCAGATTTTTGTAAAATTTTAGTCAAATATGATTCAACCAACCAATCTTTAAACAAACACAATGCTGAGAAGATAGCAAAAGTTTCATCTTATCTCAAGGGAAAAAAAAGAAAATTGTTATTTGAAATTGTTATTCTTGGAGAAAGAAATTTTGATCTACAGGTTAAAGCAATTAGGTTGTTTAAAAGATTCGGCGTCAATCCAGAAGTTTGGAAATTAGAAGCTGTTGATAAAAAAAATCAAGCTAAAAAATTGCAACTATTAGTAAGAGATTATGTGGTTTTGGGAAGGGGAGCTTCACTAAATAAAGCAATTAATTGGCTAAAAATAAATCAAAAATATGCAATAGGGTTTGCTGTAGGGCGGTCAATATTCGCTAGGCCATTGACCGAATTTTTCAATAAAAAAATCTCAAAAGAGGTTGCAATAAAAAGAATTTCTAATAATTATAAAAAATGCGTGGGGGCTTTCAAAAATGGTTAAAGTTTATCTTGGATCTGACCATGCTGGGTTTAAATTGAAGGATAAAGTAAAAAGATGGTTAGATAAGAATGAGATTAAATATGAAGATTTAGGTAATACTAATTATGAAAAGACAGATGATTACCCGGATTATGCATTAAGAGTAGCGAAGAAAGTTTCTAAAGCAAGTTCTAAAATATTAGGCGTTTTAGTTTGTGGTTCTGCACAAGGGATGTGTATTACTGCTAATAAAGTCAAAGGGATTAGAGCAGTAGTTCCATTTTCAATTAAGGAAGCGAAGTTAAGCAAGGAGCATAATAATGCCAATATAATTTGTTTGTCTGGGTGGTATGAAAAAAATACTTTAAGAATGTTGAAAATATTCTTAGAAACTAAATTTTCAAAAGAAACAAGACATCGAAGAAGAGTAAATAAGATTAAGCAGATTGAAAAGAAAATTTAAAATTTTTTAAAGATGAAACAAAAGATACTACCCTCGGTAATGGCTAAATCTCAGAAAGAGATAGATTTTTTATTTAATAAATTGGATGGTGTTTCTAAACACCTTCATTTGGACGTAGCTGATGGTAAATTCGTTCCAAATAAGTCTTTGTGGTTTCCTTTTAAGTTATCTTCAAAATTTAATTATAGCGCTCATTTGATGGTTAAGGACCCTAGTAAGTGGATAAAAAAGTATGGGAGAAGGGTAGATTTAATTATATTTCACTCAGAAGCTGTAAAAAATGTAAGTGTAGTTATTGAAGAAATAAAAGCAAAAAAGAAGAATGTGGGCTTAGCTTTAAAACCAGAAACGAAGATTAAAGGCATAGAAAAAGAATTGTTATTAGTTGATTATATTTTAATTTTAACTGTCCACCCTGGTTTTTATGGAGCAAAATTTCTTAAATCTCCACTAAAGAAGATTCAACAAATTAAGAAAATTAATTCTAAGGTTAAAATTATTGTTGATGGCGGAATGAAACCGGGAAATATTGAATTGGCCAATAAATTAGGGTCAGATTATTTCATCTCGGGAAGTTTTGTTAGTAAATCTGAAAATCCTAAAAAATCAATTAAAGAATTAAGAGCCCTTATTAAGTAATATTAGCCAAAATCTTTAAAAACAAATTCTCAAGAGTAGGGGTTATGGCAAAAAAAACAACTAAAAAGAAAACAAAAAACAAATCTGTAGGGGCAGCAAAGTCTGAAACCTCTGTAGATAAGAAAGAAACTGAAAATAAGAATAAGAAAAAGCAAGTTTTAGCTATTCTTGCTGGAGAAAGAGTTATCACTGAATCTTCTGATGAAGCCCGTGAATTTTATAACCAGAGTAGATTTGGAGCTTTAACCGAAAGTGGTAAAGTAGAACTTTCTTTATTAGATGCATTATATTTAATGGAAAAAGGCCGTTTAATTGTAAAAAGTGAAGCCGGTAGAGCTATTAAATTTGAATCTTACGTAAAGAAAGCTAGAAAAGTTGAACCTAATTTCTGGATTCGTTATGTGGTTTTTAAGGATATGAGGAACCGTGGTTATATTATCAAAACCGCCTTAAAATTTGGTGCAGATTTTAGAGTATATGATCGCGGAGTTAAACCGGGAGAAGATCATGCCCGATGGGTAGTTTATGCTGTACATGAAGGAAACACTTTAACTTGGCACGAATGGGCAGCTAAAAATAGAGTAGCTCATAGTACTAAGAAAAGGTTGTTAATGGCAGTAGTCGATGACGAAGGAGATTGTTCTTATTGGGAAGCTCGTTGGTTAAGGCCTTAATTTTTTTATATCTTTAATTTCTATTATTTTTCAATACTACCTATGGCAGTTGCAAAAATTATATAAACTCATTTTTTACCAGTAAATACATGCTTGATCAAGAAAAGATTCTTAATTTAATTAAATCTACAGGCCCAATTCTTCCTTCTAAAGTATCTAAGACTATTAAAACAGATATTTTATTGGCCTCTGCACACTTAGCAGATTTGGTTTCTCAAGGAAAAGTAAGAATCTCCAAACTTAAAGTGGGTGGTTCTCCTTTATATTATTTATTAGGTCAAGAGGACCAACTTTATCCTTTTGCTGCTGGTAATATTAACCCTAAAGATCAACGAGTTTTAGAAATTTTGAAAAGTAATCGTGTTTTGAGAGAAGAGGATTTAGATCTGTTGTCTAAAGTTGCTTTAAGATCATTAAAGGATTTTGCAGTTCCATTGAGGGTTACCGTTGGTAATAAGAAAGAGATTTTTTGGAAATGGCACCTGTTGAATGATGAAGAAACAAATTTCATCATTAAAAGTATTTTAACTCCTCCACAACCAATTCAGAAACAAGTTTATCCCGAGGAGGTGGGATTACCAGAAGAAATTGAAAAAGATAAAAAAGTTAAAAAAATAAATATAATCGAAGAGGAAATAGAAGGGAAAAAAAGTGAAAATCAAATACAAGAGGTCAAGAAAGAATCTGAATCAATAAATGAAGTTAAGAAAGCAGAAGAAGTAGAAAAGGCTCAATCCGAGAATGAATCAAAACAAAAAATAAAGGAAGATTTAGACCTCAAAGAGAAACTAAAGTTTAAACCGGCTTCAAGGAGATCTCCTAAAGATAAGCAAAGAAAATTAAGTGAAAAAATAGATTCAAAAAAATTAGAACAGATCAAGCAAAAAATTAAACTAAAGACAAATATTGGAGTTAAAGAAGTAGGAGTAAATGAAGAGATTACAGAAGTAAAAGAATTAACTAACATTAAAGGAATTAAAGAAAAATCAAAAACTGTATCAAAGAAATTTAAATCTCCTGATGGATTTTCACCAAAAATTAAATCTTTCTTTGATGATTTAGATATAGATATTGAACAAGAAGAGATTATCAGAAAGAATTCAGAAATTGATTTAATTGTTAAAGTTCCAGGCGTTTTAGGAAAATTAACATATTATTGTAAAGCTAAAAGTAAGAAAAAATGTGATGAGAAGGATTTATCTTCTGCCTACATGGAGGCTCAAATTAAGAAGTTACCTTTACTTTTCTTACATTCTAACGAAATAAATAAGAAAGCACAAGACATGTTAGAATCTGGTGCATTTCAAAACGTAACTGTTAAGAAGATAGACTGATTTTTAATTATAATGGGACTTAAATTTAAAGACATTGTTATAAAAAAAGAAATTTCTTTAAGTGATTTAAGAGGTAAGATTTTAGTAGTAGATTCAATGAACCTATTGTATCAGTTTTTAACAACTATTAGGGGCCCAGATGGTACTGTTTTAACCGATAACCAAGGGAGAGTAACTTCTCATTTAATTGGTCTATTTAGCAGGACTACTTCTTTAATGGAAGCAGGTTTAAAATTAGTTTTTGTATTTGATGGGAAAGCTCCAAAAATTAAAGAGAAAACATGGGAAAAGAGAACTGCTATTAAACAAGAAGCATCATTAAAATTGAAGGAAGCGGAGATTGCAGGAGATATAAAACAGATGAAAAAATTATCTGCCCGAACTGCGGTTTTGACTAAAGAAATGATATTGGATGCTAAAAACCTTATTGTGGCTTTAGGTTTACCAATTGTTCAAGCACCTTCTGAAGGGGAAGCACAGACTGCTTATATGGTTAAAAGAGGTGATGCTTATGCATCGGTAAGTCAGGATTATGATAATTTAATTTTTGGTTGTTCTATTTTTGTTAGAAATTTATCTATAGAAGGAAAAAGAAAAAGGATTGGTAAAATTGGCTTTCAAAAAGTAAAACCAGAAATTATTGAATTAGAAGAAGTGTTGAATAATTTAAAAATAAGTCAAGATCAATTAATTGTTGTAGCAATTCTTTCGGGGACAGATTATAATCCAGGTGGAATCAAAGGAATTGGACCAAAGAAATCATTGAAATTGTTAAAAGAACATGACGATGATTTCGAAGGTATCTTTAAACAAGTTAATTGGAATGAACATTATCCTGATCTGTGTTGGAAAGAAATTTTTGACACAATTAAAGATATTCCTGTGACAGACGATTATGATTTAAAATGGGAAAAGATAAATGAAGAAAAGTTAATTGATTTATTGGTAAATGGTCATGGCTTTAGTATGGAGAGAGTAATAAATAAATTAGATCGTTTAAGGAGACAACAGGGCCAATTATCACAAAGAGGATTATCTAGTTTTTTCAAATGATAAAACTAATTCAATAATTTTATAAATGAATTTCTAATATTAAGTTGTGATGTTAGCTGCTTATACTGAATTGAAAAATGCACAGAAAGTAAAACAATTTATTTCTAAGAACAATTTATTTGATGTAAATTATCAACCATTAAAGGAGTTGGACCATATTTATTTTCCTTTGTGTAAAAAAATGAAAATCCCTTCTGCTAAAATTGTTAACACTAAGTTTACTTTTAAGAGAAAAGATACTCCTGTGACGATTGAAGATTTATTAAAAGGTAAATTAACAAAAAAAGAATTAGAAAATTTTCCACGTAGTCAGGAAGTTGTTGGTGAAATTATGATTTTAGAAGTTCCTAAAGAATTGAGCTCAAAAGAGAGATTGATAGCAGAGGCTTACCTTAAACAAAATAAGAAAATTTCTACTGTAGTTAAAAAAACAAAAATACATTCCGGTGTTTTTCGTACAAGAAAAGTTAAAATTATAGCTGGAAAGAAAACTAAAGAAACAATTCATTTTGAAAATGGTGTTAAAATAAAATTACATTTAGAAAAAACTTACTTTTCGGCTCGTTCTGGTAACGAAAGGTTAAGACTGGCAAAGTTAGTTAAGAAAAACGAAGAAGTTTTGGTAATGTTTTCTGGCGCGGGACCTTTTCCTTTAGTTATTGGAAAAAAATCTCCTCTTAAAATGGTTTATGGGATAGAATTAAATCCGTTAGCTCACCAATATGCTGTTGAAAATGTAATGTTGAATAGATTAGATGATAAAATTAAGATTTTCAATGGTGATGTGCGTAAAATTATTCCTAAGATGCGTAAAAAGTTTGATCGAATAGCTATGCCTTTACCAAAAACGGGTGAAGATTTCTTGAACATAGCTTTATCAAAATCTAAAATTGGAACAACAATTCATCTTTATTCTTTTTTAGATGAAAAGGATTTAGCTAAAGAATCTATACGAATAAAAAAGATTTGTGTAAGGTTTGGACATAAGGTAAGGGTTTTAAGAAAAGTTAAGTGTGGACAATTTTCTCCCAATGTTTATAGGATGTGTTTTGATTTAAAAGTTTTGAGTTGATTATAAAAAATTAAAATAAAAAATTAAAAAAGAATTATTCTTCTTTTGGTTCTTCGGAATCCTTCTCTGTAGACTCTGTGTCTTCTTCACTAGTTTCTTCTTCAACTGGAGTTTCTTCTGTGTTTTCTTCACTAGTT
>CAZRHO010000036.1:0-9277 GCA_964599955.1 uncultured Methanosarcinales archaeon | reverse complement strand
AGCTAGTAAAATTAAAAGGAAAAAAATAATTGATGAAATTTTAAAAACTCATAGTTCTACTAGGGAAAGGCTTAATCATTATGTTAATTTATATGAAAAAATATTTGCAATTACAAAAAAACCTAAAATTATTTTAGACCTTGGTGCAGGAATTAACCCTTTATCTTTTGTTTATATGGGTTTAAAGTCAGTTAAATATTATGCTTATGATTTAAGTCATGATGAAATTAATTTAATTAATGATTATTTTTCTATTTTAACTGAAGAAAAAAATAATTTTTCAGGCTATGCTGAAGTATTAGATTTATTACATTTAGAAAATTTACCTTCGGCTGATCTTTGTTTTTTATTAAAAATGACTGATGTCTTGGACAGAGGGAAAGGTCATAAAATGACTGAACAAGTTATAGAAAACCTTTCTACTAAATTTGTGGTGGTAAGTTTTCCTACTTTAACTATGAGTGGTAAAAAAATGAATTTTCCTCGTAGAAGATGGATGGAATTAATGTGTAAACGGTTAGGTTACTATTATGAAACATTAGAATTTAGTAATGAACTTTTTTATGTTATTGAAAAATAACCCCTACTTTTATAAACAAATTTCTTATACTAATTAATAATGTTAAGTTTTCAATATATACAAAGTAAAGAAGAATTAAATGAAGCAGTTAAGATTTGGAAGAAGGAGAAAGAATTAGCTATTGATCTGGAATGTGAAAATAACCTTCATCATTATGGTGCTTATATTAGTTTAATTCAGATTTCAAGTGAAGACAGAAATTGGGTTGTTGACGTTATAGCTTTGAAAAAGATAGATGGTTTATTAAATATTTTCAAAGATAAAAAAATAATTAAAATTTTTCATGATGTTAGTTTTGATTTCAGGATACTCAATCATCAATTTAAATGTCAACCCAAAAATGTTTTTGATTCTCAAACGGCAGCTTTATTGTTAGGTCAAGATAAAGTGGGTTTAGGTTCATTGTTAGAAGAAGTTTTTGAAATTAAGAAGGAGAAAAAATTTCAGAGAGTAGATTGGACTAAACGTCCTCTGTCTTTAGCGCAATTAAATTATGCTGTTAAAGATACAGCTTACTTATTAAAATTGAAGGATTGGTTAGTTGGAAAATTAAAAAAGAAAAATCGTTTAGTTTGGATAAAACAAGAGATGGATAACTTAGATGATTTAGAACTTCTTTATAATGAACAAACTTACATTGATTTGCCTGGTGCTAAAAGTATGAAACCAGATCAACTGGCGCGGTTACATGTGTTGTTTGATGAAAGAAAAAAGATGGCTAAAAAAGTTGACAAACCATTTTTTATGATTTTTAGTAACAAACAATTGTTGGCTTTTGCTATTAATCCTCCTTACAGTTCTAAATCTTGGAAGTTTCTGAAAAGAGTACATCCTATTGTTAAAACGAATGCTTTAAAATTGTATGAATTAGTAAAGAATGCCGGTGAGGAAGAATATAAGCGTCCTGAAAGTAAAAGGCTCCCTATTAAGCAGTATGAAGCAATAAATGAATTGACAGAATTAAGAAATAAAATTGCTGAGAAATTGAAAGTACAAGGTTATTTATTAATGAACAACGATCAAATTAGAACTGTTGTTTTAGGGAAGGATTTAGATTGCTTACGTAAATGGCAAAAGAAATTGTTCGTTGAAGAAAAATTAGTTAAAGATATTATAAAAGGTAATAAATCTTGAGAATGGAAGCTAAATACGAATATATTGATCATACTGCAGACGTACTGTTCAAAGCTTATGGAAATAATTTAGAAGAATTGTTTACTCAATGTTCTTTGGCTTTAGAAGATACACAAGTTGATGTTAGTAAAATTGAAGCTAAGGAAGAAGTTTTAATAACTGGCAATCATAAAGATCTTGATGGTTTATTGTTTGACTTTTTAGATGATTTATTATTTTACAAGGATGCAGAATTATTAATGTTTAATAAATTTGATTTTAAGATTGAAGAGAAAGAATCTGGTTTTCATTTAGAATGTAAGGCATTTGGAGAAAGGTTAAATTTTGATAAGCATGACCCTAAAGTTGATGTGAAAGCCATTACCATGCATATGTTTGAAGTTAAGAAGTTAGATGATGGATGGGTGGCACAAGTTTTAGTTGATATTTAAAATGAAATTATTTGATCTCTCTGAAGGTATCCGTAAATGTACAGCTTGTCCTTTGTATAAATCAAGAATGTTAGCTGTTTCTGGAGAAGGTAAAGGGAAAATTATGTTTGTAGGTAAAGCTCCTGATCTTGAAGAAAATCGACAAGGTTTACCCTTAGTTGGCAGGCCTGGGAAGTTTTTTGATGAGTTGTTATCAATAGCTGGATTAAGTCGCGATAAAGTTTTCATTACTGGCGCAGTAAAATGTTATTCTAAAAATCGTAACCCACTTTCTTTAGAATTAAAAACTTGTAAGAAATTATGGCTAGATAAACAGATTGATATTTTAAAACCAGAATTGATTGTTGTTTTAGGAAATATTGCTTTAAAATCTTTGTTAGGCGGGGGTAAAGTAAGTGAACTTCATAGTAAGGTTGTTAAGAAAAATAATTTAAGATATTTTGTTAGTTATCATCCTTCTGGTGGTATACGATTTCCTGATTTAAAGGAAAAGATTGTTAAAGATTTTAAGAAATTGAAGAAGGTTATTTAGCTACTTCTCAATTCCATTAGATTAATAATTTACTTTATTTGATTCATAACCTATTCCTGATGTTTTTGTAAATGAGATCGGTGAATAATGCATTTCTGTTTGTTTTAGCAATCCTCTATATTGTTCAGTAACTACACCTTCTGAAAAAAGACTTTTGTATATATCTTCATCATTATTTTGTTGAAGATATTTGTTAATACTAGATTCTTTTCCTAATTGTCTGTTCACTGCTATTTGTTCATGTGCGATATATCCCATTTAGATCACTGATTATAATTTAAGTAAGATTAGAATATATATCTTTAGTAAGAAAGTGAGACATAAAAATCAAAAAGGATGAAGAAAAGATAGCGGAGAGAGGATTTGAACCTCCGACCTCAGGGTTATGAGCCCTGCGGGCACTCCAGACTGCCCTACTCCGCTATTATAATAACTTTAAAATTGTGGGTCTTTTAAAAACATTTTCATTTTATCTAGTAAAAAGTTTTATATACCTATTATCTTTCTCTAAAAACATGAAAAAGAGGAAGAGAAGTAAGTTTAGATCAATCTTATTAACCATAAGTGCGGTGTTCTTCATCTTATTTTTTATAGTCCCAATAACTTTATCTATTTTTGATGGATCTAAATATGGAAATGTAGCTTTAATTCCAATTGAAGGAATGATTACTGGGAATGGGGTTAAAAATTTAGGACAAACTACTGTTTCTTCAAAGGATATTATTAAACACGTTGAGAATGCAAATGAAAATCAACAAGTTAAAGTTATAGTTCTTGAAATTAATTCTCCAGGTGGTTCGGCTGTTGCTTCAGATGAAATTTCTGCTGCTGTCAAGAAATCTGAAAAACCAGTTATTTCTCAAATTCGTGAAGTGGGCGCATCTGGTGGTTACTGGATTGCTTCTGCAACTGAACAAATCATAGCTAATAGGATGTCTATTACTGGAAGTATTGGGGTAATCTCATCTTACATTGAGTTTAGTGATTTAATGAAGGAATATGGTATAGGTCATCAAAGAATGGTTGCAGGAAAATATAAAGATATAGGGACCCCATTAAGAAAGTTGAAAGAAGAAGAAGAAAAACTTTTACAAAAGAAAATCAATCGTATTCATGAATATTTCATTGAGGAAATCTCAAATAATAGGGGTCTTGAGAAAGATCAAGTTAAGAAAATTGCCACGGGAGAATTTTATCTTGGAATTGAGGCTTTAAACCTAGGCTTAGTTGATCAATTAGGTGATAAAGAGACTGTAAATGAATACTTAAAGAGTAAACATAATATAGAAGATGTTGATTATGTTGTTTATCAGAAAGAAGCTGGTTTTTTAGATATTTTATCCGGGGTTTTTTCTAATTTTTTTTTTAATATTGGAGAAGGTTTTGGATCTATTTTAACTAAGCAACAGAATCAATTGATGTTGATATAATTTTAACTATTTAAAATGAGGGTGAATCGTAGTTTATTATTAGTAATTTTAATACTTTTTTTAGTTAGCACTACTTTAGCAGTTGAAGTAGAAAATGAAATTGAAGATGCTTTTTCAGAGGGGAAAGAAGAGGTTTCTGTTATTGTAATTTTAGAAGATCAAGATTTAGATAAACCACTAATTTTAGGCGTTTCATCAGAAAATTTTGAAGATCGTCAAGAAATGGTTGAAGCAGTTCAAGAAGAAGTTTTAGGAAATTTAGATGTTAAAGATGTTAGTGATGGAGAACAACCTTCTGAGTTGAATGAAGATTATGAATTAGAATTGGAAAGAAAATTTTCTGTAGTTAACGGTTTTAGTGGTGATGTTACTGAAGAAGGTTTAGAAAAGTTAAAGGATGACCCAAATGTAAAGAAAATTATTGTTAATAAAATTTTTCAAACTTCTTTAAGTACTAGTGTGCCACAGATTAATGCTAATGATGTTTGGAATTTTTCAGTTGGTGGTTACAACATAACTGGAGAAGGAGAATCGGTTTGTGTGATTGATTCTGGTATTGATAATGACCATGATGCTTTTCAAGATAAAATTAAATCACAGTATTGTTACTGTTCATTAAACAATGCTGATGGTTTACCTTGTTGTCCAGATGATAGTAATGAAGATAGTAACGCTGAAGATGATAATGGGCATGGTACACATGTATCGGGAATTGCTGCTGGAAATTTATCTTCTTATCCAGGCGTGGCTAAAGATGCAGGAATTGTAGCAATAAAAGTTTGTAACGCTTCTGGTTCTTGTGCCACAGCAGATTTAATTTCAGGGATAGAATGGTGCAACAATAATGCTACGAAATTTAACATCTCTGTAATTAGTATCAGTTTAGGTGATGTAAGTGAAAATAATGATTATTGTAACGGTGATGCCACTGCTTCAGTGATTAACACGGCAGTCAGTAAAAACATTAGTGTAATCGTTTCTGCAGGTAATGAGGGTCACACAGCAGGAATAGCTTCTCCTTCGTGTGTCCAAAATGCAATTCCTGTAGGTGCAGTAAATTCTGCAGACTCCATTTCATATAACCGGGGAAATATTTTAGATTTGGTGGCTCCTGGAATTTCTATTACTGCCCCGTACCATAATGGTGCTACTGCTTTGATGTCAGGAACTTCCATGTCTGCGCCCCATGTGTCTGGTGCTTTTATGTTATTTAGACAATATTGGCGTTTAGCTTATGGTTTAACTCCAACTCCTGCAGAAATTGAGAATAAGTTTCGAATAACTGGTATAACTGTTGATGATTCGACTAATTCGGGAAGAAGTTATTCACGAATTGACATCTTAGGGGCTCTTAAACCTTTTATTAATTATACTTTAACTAGTGTAGTTAATGCTTCAATTATTATTGTTAATAATTCTTTAATTAATATTACTTCAGATGTGAATTTAACTAATTCTTTGTTGGAATGGTCACACTCTAATGGGTCAGTGATTAATTATTCGATGACTAAATTTAATGGAACTAATTTTTACTTTAACATCACTAGCTTAACGGAAGGAAGAGATACTTATCAAGTTTATGGTAATGATAGCGCCAATACTTTCGGTGTTAGTAAATCAAGAACTTTGATTATTGACAATACTGCGCCTAAGGTAAATATAACCAATCCAACTAACAATAGTAATTTTAATGTTGGAACCCAACCTTTTAATTCTACAATCATGGAAACTAATACTGTAAATTTTGTTAGGTTTAGTTTTGATAATTCAACTGGAAATGGTTTCAATTTAACTCCAACTAATGTTAGTGGAAATTGGAATTTTAATTTAGACTTATCCTCATTAATTGAAGGTAAACATATTCTTACAGTTTTTGCTAATGACTCAGTGAATAACTTAAATGACACTGAATTTATTCAATTTATTATTGACAGAACTTCTCCTTCAGTTAATTTTTCAGCCCCATTTAAAGATAGGAATTTTACGATAACATCTTCAAATCAAACTTTTAATGCCACCGTAAGAGATTTGAATTCTTCAGTTGATGTTGTTTTATTTAGTTTTGATAATTCTACTGGAACTGGATTTAACATTACTGTAACTAATCAATCTGGTTATTGGGCAGCTAGTTATAATGTTTCTATTTTGTCTGAAGGAAAACATGTAGTTACTGTGATTGCCAATGACAGTGTTAATAATTATAATAAAAGTGAAAAAGTTTCTTTTACGGTTGATAATTCTTTACCTGCTGCAATTATTACAACTATTGGGGGGAAGAACTATTCTAAACTTTCGTCAAATCAAACTATCTCGGCTACAATTTCTGATTTAACAATCCGAACAGTTTTATTTAGCTTTGATAATGCTTCAGGAAATGGATTTAATGTTACTGCTGTTAACAGTTCAGGGATTTGGTCTGTGTCTTACAATTTTTCTACCTTGGCTGAAGGGGACCATATTTTAAAATTATTTTCCAATGATACACATAATAATCGTAATGACACGGAAACAATAATTTTCACGACCGATTATACTTCACTTCCTCTAACAAGCGTTAATTCAGGAAGCCTGACTTCCAGTGCAGTAACTGTTACTTGGTCTACTGATGAAAAAACTAATTCTTCTATTGATTATGGGACCTCTAAATCTTTAGGTACGGTTAGTTCATCTTCAAACAGAGTAACTTCACATTCAATATCTTTATCTGGGCTTAGTGCATCAACTACTTATTATTACAATGTGACTTCTTGCGATTATGCTGGCAATTGTAATTCTTCTGGAAATTATAGTTTTACTACTAATGCTGCAGCAAGTAGCGATTCAGGGTCCTCCTCTGGAGGTGGAGGCGGCGGAGGTGGTGGTGCAGCCCCTGTTATAACTAGTACTTCTACAGATGAATCAGAAGTAAAAGAGACTCCTGTATTAGAACCAGATGTAGTCACAACATCTAACTCTAAAGAGGAATCAGTGGAAGAGAAAGTGGAAGAGACTAGTTTTATAGAAAAAGTTTATGTTAAAGAAGATGAAACAACGGAAATTTCGGTATCTAAAGAGAATGTTCCTGTAACCAAAATAGAACTGGAAACAGATGTGGAAAAAGAAGTTGAAGTGAACATTGTTGCTTCAGATAAAAAGCCAGAAGTAGTTACTGATGATGTAGAAGAATTAACTGGTGTTTATAAATATCTTGAAATCTCTGTTGACAATTTGGATAATGAAGAATTAAAGGAAGCTATATTAACCTTTAAAGTAGAACAGTCTTGGCTGAAAGAAAATAATTATTTAGAAGAAACAGTTGTTCTACAAACTTATTCTGAGGAAGATCAAGAATGGCAAGAACTAAAGACAGAATTTTTTTCAAAGGAAGAACAAGAAATAATTTATCGTGCTTACTTAGATCATTTTTCTTATTTTGCAATTACTGCAAGTAACGAAATTGAAAAAAGTTTTTTAGAGGGGATATTTCCTACTAGTTTAAATTTTAAAACTTTAGTTTTAATTAGTTTAGCTATTTTTGTAATTTTAATGTTATTGTTTTTATATAAAATTAGAAATTATTAAGTGATTATTTGAAGGATTGGCCACAACCACAAGTAGACTTAGCATTTGGGTTACTTATTTTAAAACCAGCCCCTGTTAAACCGTCAACATAATCTATTTTGGAACCTTTCAATTGTTTCATACTTTCATTATCAATAAAGAATTTAACCCCATCAATTTTAATCTCTTGGTCTTCTTCACTTTTTTTATCAGAAAACTCAAAATGGTATTGTTGGCCTGCACAACCGCCTGAAGTAACTTTGACCCTAAGTGCTTCATTTTTCTTTTCTCTTTTAGATAATAAACCCTTAACTTTATTTACTGCATTTTCTGTAATAGTTAATTCTTCATTACCTTCTTCTTTAGGGATAGAATCATTTAATCTTTTTAGAACATCATTAATTTCTTCTTCAGTTTTACCATGACCTGCTAAACCTTGTTCTATTGTTTCAAAGTAAGCAGCCCCACAACCTACACAATGTACTCCTTCTTCTAATAAAACTTCTACAGCTGAAGGGTATTTTTGTACCATGTCACCTATGGTCATATCTCTTGTTATTGCTTCTGTCATTATTGTTAACAATTGTTAATCTGTTTTATAAAGTTTATGTTGAAATTAGTTATACTTGATGTAGAAAGCTATTTATAACTTAACTTTTTTCTTATGAATGATGAAGAATTTTTTTTTGGGATTAAAAAAAGATATGCTTTTTAGTATTTTATTATTTCTTAGTTTAGTCTATATAATTATACCTTTTATTTTTGATAAAATTTCTGATAATGTACCTTATGAAATAAATTTTTTTAGTTTTGCACCTTATACTCTAATATTAATTGTATTATATGGCATATTTAATCGTGAAAAATTAGCGAAGTATGAACTTAAATTACCATTTAAAATAAGATTTTTGTATGCTTTCTCTGCTTTAATTTCTTTCTATCTTTTTTTTGTAATAAAATATAACTCTTCATTTAATTTTACTAAATTAATGATCTTATCCGGAGTATTTTATTTATTAGGGATAATTTTTATCGCTTTAGCTATTTTTGGAATTAAATTATTTAAACAAACTTATTCTTCTTTGTTAGTTTTTTCAACTATAACTTTAATTTTTTATACAATAACTAATGTTTTATGGCTATTTTGGGATGTATTGGCAGTTAGGGTAGCTAAGTTAGTTTATTTTATATTAAATTTATTTTCAGATTCTGTTATTTTAGAATTGACTGGTAAAGATCCTATTCTTGGATTAAATAATTTTGAAGTTATTATTGGTCCACCTTGTTCAGGTATCGATAGTTTAAGTATGTACTTAGGATTGTTTTTGTTGTTAGGAGTATATGAATTTGATAAACTTAATTGGAAGAGAACCGGTATTGTTTTTATAATTGGTTTAATTGGCACTTATTTATTAAATATTTTTAGAGTAGCATTATTAATTGCAATTGGAACTAAATACCCTGATTTTGCTTTAGGCATGTTCCATTCACAAGCAGGTTGGGTGTTTTTTTCACTATTTTTATTAGCATTACTTTACTTTGGTTATCATTGGATGAAAAAAAAGTAATTACTCGATTAAAATATTTTTTTCTTTTAATATATTAAGAATTAATTTTGTTTTAGTTTTAA
>CAZRHO010000035.1:7672-9580 GCA_964599955.1 uncultured Methanosarcinales archaeon | reverse complement strand
CTACCATTGAAAGTTTAACTCATGGAAGAGATTTAGCAATCCCGGGAATAAGTAAATTAGAAAATTTCAAAAAAGGAGAAACAGTTTCTATCATTACACTTAAGGGGGAATTAGTGGCTGTCGGTGAAGCTTTAATCTCAGGAGTAGAAATTAATAGTAAAGAAAAAGGATTAGCAGTTAATGTAAAGAAAGTATTTATGACAACAGATAATCAACAAAATTGAAAATATACTGCTAACAATAAGTTTTAAATAAGTTTAAAAAATTATTTCTTTAATGGATTTAATCAATTACATTTTAATAGTAGTATGTATAAGCGCAATTATTCTTATTATTAGATTACTTGGAAGGAGAAAAAGAGTTGAACATGAAGAAAATATCAAAGCAGGTTTGGGAAGAGCAAGTGATAAAATTAAGAAAGATAGAAAAAAGATTAAAAAAAGTATTGCTGCAACACAACTAAAATCTAAAAAAACTAAGAAGAAAAAAACATCTTCTGGAGCAACTAAATTAGCTATTTCTGAACAAAAATTAGAAAAGGTAACATTAAAAATAGAAAATGCGACAATGTCACTTGTTGCTGACTTGAAAAATATGACTGGAAGAATTAAAGAAATAATCTCAGAAAAAATTGAAGAAGAAAAAGTAGGCGAAAGGGAAATTGCAACAATTAAAATATTAGAAAGAAAGGTTAGATCATTAAAAAAGTTAGATGTAATAGATAAAAATGCATTGAATTACCTTAAACAGCATTTTGAAAAACTTTCCGAGCATCTTAAAGAACAAGTAAAATATGAAAAAAATAAAGAAAAAAAAGATCACAAAATAATAAAGGAATTAATTCATTCGATTAAGAACCTGCCAGATATTGCACGAGACGTTAAATCACAACTTAACGAATTAAAAAAATTAGAAAAAAGAGAAAAGAAATCGTTCAAAGGAGAAATGAATTCATTACGAATAATTATCTTAAAAAAACAAACCAAACTAACAATTGAGAGAACTAAAGGAAGAAAAGCAAACAAAGAGCTCATTAATAAACTAAAGGAAGAAATATCCTTGTTGAAGAAAAATTCTAAAGAGTTAAATGTTATCAAGAATCAATTAACAAAAGCAAACAAAATAATTGATAAAGAAATAAAAGAATTAAAAAAAATAATTCATGATATAGTAAAACTATCAATTAACCAAAGGTCACAAAAGAACAAATTGAAAAGAAAAGAAAAAGACCTAAAGAAAAAAACAAAAGAATTACAAAAAAAACAAG
Organism: uncultured Methanosarcinales archaeon; assembly: GCA_964599955.1. Taxonomy (GTDB): domain Archaea; phylum Nanobdellota; class Nanobdellia; order Woesearchaeales; family GW2011-AR9; genus CAZRHO01. The sequence goes on along the minus strand of CAZRHO010000035.1, from coordinate 8,313 downwards.
AAGAATTTCAAACCGAGATTGAAAAAAATACAAAAAAAGACAATTCATTTGAATTTCAAAGATTAGCACTCCAATCATCAATTAAAATAAACTCTTTCTTTGATTATTATAAAAAAGTAATTATAAAAGACATTGAGCTAATAGAAGTTTTAAAAACTATTTCTTTACAAAATATTCAAATTGAACTTAAAACTGAAAGTTTTCTTAAATTAATAGAAGCTTTAGAAGATTCAGAACAAGCAATTAAAAGAGGGACAGAAGCAATACTTAACATTGTAAGTACAATAATGTCAGAAGATATTTCTTCAGTACTCAGTGAACAAGCAGCAATTTTAGAGGCAGAATCAGGGGTATTAGATGACGCAAAAAGAATTGATAAAGAACTAGAAGGATTAAATCAAAATATCAAAGAAGAAAACATGATAATTGAGAAAAAAATAGAGGCCCTTCTTGAAAAAGAGAATAAATATTTACAAGAGCAAGAAGCTTTACATCAAAATGAATCTGAACATCTCGGGGATGCCATGGGCACAATAATGAACAAAAAAATAGGTTTAGATGAGAAATATACTCAGAAAGCAGTTCAGTTTGGAAAACAATTAGAAAAGAACAATATAAATGCTTTAAATTCATATAACAGA
>CAZRHO010000035.1:0-7662 GCA_964599955.1 uncultured Methanosarcinales archaeon | reverse complement strand
TACAAATAAAACAATTTTTAAGAAAGCTGCCTAACTTAATTCTATAACCATTCCTTCCCAACCAGGGTTAATTAATTTAGTTTTAGCAATCTTATCAGTTAAACCAACAGTTTCATGTAAATGTCCAGAAATAGCTAGCCTTGGTTTAATTCTTTGAATAAAATTACGATAATCCTTATGGCCTACATGTCTAGTTTCTAACCAATCTAATTTAGTTCCCAAGGGTGGCCCATGGGTTACAAAAACTATCTTCTTGCCATTATACGAACCGTACCATTTCCTAGCTATCTTTCTAAAATCTTTATCTTCTTGGGAAAAACCACCGCCACCATAACCTAAAAAGATATAATTTTCAACTTCAATCGCTTGTAAATGTAAATTAATACAATTAGGGTATTGACTTAAAATTTTTTCCCATTCTAAATTTTCTTCATGATTTCCCGGGATCACATAAAATGGTTTTCCAATTTTATCAAAATGATCCAGAACATTAGTTAAACCAGAACCAAAAGTAGAAATATCTCCACAACATACTACAAAATCGATATCTTTCTTGCTAGCGCGCTTTACTAACTCTTGCAATTGTTGTTTGTCTTCATGTAAATCTGTAAAAGTAAGAAATTTCATGATAATAATTGAAGAAAAATTAAAAAATTATTCTTCTTTTAGTTCTTCTGTTTCCTCAGTAGCTTCTTCTGAAACATTCTCTTTTAACTCTTCAGAACTATCTTCTGTAGATTCTGTTTTTTCAACCGAAGGTTCTTCTTCAACTTCCTCGGTAGGTTCTTCTGAAACATTCTCTTCTAACTCTTCAGAACTATCTTCTGTAGATTCTGTTTTTTCAACCGAAAGTTCTTCCTCAACTTCTTCAGAAGGTTCTTCAACTTTAATTGAAGGCTTTTTCTTTTCATTTACTGAAGATAAACTTCTAATTGCAACTTCTTTCAAAGGACAGATTTTACTTAACTGCTTTTTAGCTGTAGATTGAATCCTATAAGCAATTAATTTTTCTATAAAAGAGGTAAAATCAGATTTACTTAATTCTTCTTTCAAGAATTCTTCTAACTTATTTTTTAAAGCAGTTCTAACTGATCTTTGGCTTTTGGTTCTAGTTACAATTAAACTTTTTAAAATAACATCTTTACCAGATTTAGTCTTTAATTTGAATGTATTATCTACTCGATCGGTGTTTTTTCTAACTGATCTTTTTATATAAGCAGTAGATAATTGATAACCAATTACTTCAGTTCTTAATGAACTCCCATCGACCTTATTAATTTTAAAATTGATACTAACATTTTGATCCCTTACATTCCCTGTAAGTTCTTTCATGTTAACTTTTAACTTTCTCCCAATCGCTTGATCTGCAGCTGATAAGTAAGATTCCCCCATCTCTTTTTGACCAAATAATTTAGGTGCAAATATCTTAAACCAGATTTTTTTCTTTGTTTTAATTTTACTAATCTTTTTCTTTGTTTTTGCCATATTATGTATGATTTATCTCCGTATAGTTATATAGATACCCAATAAGAGCTAAATTTGAGATTCATTTAAAAATATTTTGGGTCGTTTTATAAAAAATTGAAAAATAAATTTTTTCAATAATTAATTAATGAATTAAGAAAATTATTATTATAATTAAATTTGACCTACAAAGACAAAAATTAAGTCCGATTATAAAAACAAAAAATATTTATACTAAACTCAAACATAAAACATAGTAATATGTAGGTTAAACTAACTTTTTAGCTAAAAAAGAGTTGAAAAACACTTATTTAACTATTAATTACCTATCTAATGTACTTAAAAAGATAAATTTTAAATTAATTTAAAATGAAAAGACCACTAAAAATTGCCATGGTTTCTTACCAAAGACCACACTTAGGAGGTAGTGGAATAATGACTAATGAATTAGCAAAAGCATTAGCCAAGGATGGACACCAGATTCACACAATAAGTTATCCTGGAACCTACCTAACAGAATCAGAACAAGGTTTAGGGATGCAAATCCATCCTGTTTCAAGGATAGATCACCCCAGTTATAAAGCAGAACCTTTTGCTGAAACTTTTTCTAGCCAAATATATCAAGTGGAGAAAAAAAACGGCCGCTTAGATGCAATACATGCAAATTATGCCACAACACACGGATTAGCAAGTCTAATTGCAAAAGAAATGATCAAAAGAGAAAGAAAAGATGGAACTTCTCCAAGAGTCATTATAACTTGCCATGGTTCAGATGTGCATAAAAATGGGTCTGGAAACTTATTAACACCAGTCACAGAATATGTCTTATCGTTAGCCGATCAAGTTACTTACGTATCAACTGCACTTAAAAGAGAAGCAGAAGAAAAATTTTCAAGTTTAAAAAACAAAGGAGAAGTCATCTATAATTTTATAGATATAGAAAAGTTCAAAAAAGAAGAGGAAGGGAGGGGTGAAAACAGATATAAATTAGGTATAGGTATCGATGATATCGTGTTTTATCACGCTTCTAATTTCCGTCCAGTTAAAGACATAGGGTTAATAATAGATGCAGCAGAAATATTATACGAAGAAAGAAAATTAGGTCAAATAAAATTTTTAATGGTAGGAGAAGGCCCAGAGATGGCAAACATCCAAGAAAGAATTAACAATAAAAGACTTAAGCCATATTTTAAATTTACTGGGAGGTCAACAGACGTAGTACCATTCATCAATGCGAGTGATGTCGGTCTTCTTCCATCCAGAGAAGAAGCTTTTGGATTGGCTTTGCTTGAAACAATGGCCTGTGAAAAGCCAGTGATCGGGTCAGGCACAGGAGGAATCCCAGAAGTAATAGAAGATGGTAAAAATGGTTTTATCTTCCCTTCAGGAGATGCAGAAGAGCTTGCAGAAAAGATAGTATCTTTATCTAATAATAAAGAACTTAGAAAACAAATGGGAAAAGAAAGTTTATCATTAGTAAGGTCAAAGTTTACATCAGAAAGAATAGTTCCGCAATACCTCAAACTCTATCAAAAAAAATAAAAACAAAAAAAAGAAGGAAAATGGACATTTCAAAAAAAGAGGATGTTTTTAAAGAACCGATCAAGGCAATCATTGTTGGAGCTGGGAGGAGAGGGATCGATATCTTCGGAGAATTTTCCAAAAGAAATCCGAATCTCTTAAGTTATGTTGCAGTTGTAGAACCGAACAAAAAAAGAAGAGATTATTTTGGTGACTCACATAATATAAATCCAAACCGTAGATTTAATTCTCTAAATGAGTTATTTAAAAAAAAACAAGAGGTGAAAGTTGCCATAAATGCAACCAACGACAAATCACATTACGAAACAACAGAATTGTTATTACAAAATGGATTTCACGTTCTTTTAGAAAAACCAATCGCAACAACATATGAAGAATGTGAAAAGTTAGAAAAGGTCGCGTTACAAAACAAAAGGATTTTAATGATTTGTCATGTACTAAGATATTCTCCATTCTTTAAAAAATTGAAGAACTTAATTAATTCTAATGAAATTGGAAAATTAAAAAAAATAGACCTTATTGAAAATATAGGGCATTCACATTTTGTACATAGTTACGTAAGAGGAAATTGGAACAATAGCAAAACATCAGGGCCAATTAGTTTAACAAAAACCTCTCATGACTTTGATATCATTGCTTGGCTCCTAGATTTTGAGGAATGCACAGATTTATTTTCTTATTCTACAAAAATAAGTTTCTCTAAAGAAAATGCACCTGGGAAAGTCCCAACCCATTGCCTTAAAGGATGTGATTTTCAAGAAAATTGTAGATATTATGCACCAAACTATTACTTAAATCCGAAAGTTAAAAATCAAAGAAAAAGAGCAGTGTCAATTAATATGAGTCAAAATGAGATTAAAGAATCACTAAAAGAAGGGCAATACGGAAGGTGCGTTTATAGATGCGATAATGATGTTCCAGAAACACAAATAACCACTATGCAATTTTCAAATAATGCTGTTGCTAATTTAATTATGAGTTCCGACCAAGAAGAATCTACAAGAAGAATTAAAATCAAAGGGGAAAAAGGGACAATCGAAGGAACTCTTGTTGAAGGTGAATTAATAATTAAAAAAAACAATGAAACAACCAAAAAAATTAAGATTTCAATGGAAAATAACTCACACGGGGGAGGAGATTTTCCTTTAATATATGATTTTTTAATCGCAATTAAAAAATCAATTAACTTTGAAAGAACATCAGTTACTAATTCATTATTTAGTCACAAATTGGCATTTGAAGCTGAAAAATCAAGACAAGATTATATTCTTAAAATAAAAAAATTCATTTTGAAAAATAAAGATTACCTCAGTTGAGCCTTACAAAAAAAATATAAACAAAAGTCATTTAATTAATTTAAGAAAATTAAAATGAAACCGTATTTCCAATCAACACCATTTACTTGTGCAGCTTCTTCACTATTAGCTATTCTTCATCACTTAAACAACGAAATTCCATTAACTAGGGATAAAGAGTTTGAAATTTGGAAAAAAACAACCAATTTACCTACAAGAGGTTCTTCAATTTATGCCTTAGCATCATACTCTAAGAAACAAGGTTTAAACCCAAAAGTCATCGTAGAAAAAAAAGAATATTCATTCCCAGACTATAGGTTTTATCGATATACCAAAGAAGAGATTGAACATGCTTCTTTCTCTGAATTGCAATATTTAAAAAATTTGAAAAAAAACGAAATTGAAATTGAAGAGAGAGAAATCACTATTGAAGATATCAATAAAGAATTGAAACACAACCCGGTCATATTAAGATTAAACACCAAACCAATCAGACAAGAAAAAAAGAATACCTCTAATTACATAGTCGTGCAAAGTTTTATTGATAATTATTATCAAATATTTGATCCGTCATTAGGGGGTTTATCCATACCAAATGAAACTATGATTGAAGCATTCAATTCTCTAGAAACTAAAAAACGCCGTGACCATAGGATGATCATTTTTTCTTAGAATTAACAAAAGATTAGATAAAAAGGAACACAAAAGATAAAAAAAGACAAAAACAGACCTGATTTTAACTAGAAAAGCAATAAATAACTCTTGATTCGAAACTTTTATATACCGAAGAAGCTTTCCCGCCCAGTATACAAATACGTACATTAAATATGACTTTTAATCTTAAAATTAAAAATGAAATCAATTAAAAAAATCGCAGTAGAATATGAAAAAGGATTACATAACCCTCGCTCTTACACCATAGAAAATAAATCGCCACAATTTCTGAATAATAAACACAACAAAAGTAAGAACGGGGAATTTATCCACCATAAAGAAGGCACAGAACACCAAAATGAGTTCAATTCAAAAGCTTTTTCTTCCATAGATGAATTATGCAATGATCACCTTGAAGCCGAAGAAGTAAATGAAAAAATATGTCAAGAATTAGGGGTTATCAATATACCTATTAGCGAGAACGGAGCCGGAGAAGGTACAATAAATCAACAAGTTAGCAACAGAACTAAAGTTTATGAAGCAATTTTTGGAGAAGAAGAACTATATAAGCTAATTAAAATTTCAGGGATACACATACACATTGATCAAAGTAGAGATAGGACCGTAGACCAATTTAATTTTTTAACTGCTTTCCGGCCAACAATTGCTCTAACTTCTACTTCAGGCATTTCACATCAAAGGATAAATGGTGTGAATTGTCATCGTTATAAATTAATCTCAGACCCAGTAGGTGGTGTATTCTCTAAGATTCCAGAAAATAGAAATTATATTAGTTCAATTGAAGAATTAAAAGAAAGAGATTTAGAAAGGTATGAAAAATGGAAGAATGAATTCCTTAGAAATTCTGAGCTTTCTGAAGAATTCTTTTTGGAAAATTTTCAACCAGAAAATACTGGTTACCCGGATATCAGATATAGGCCAGACATAGGAGTGGGCACATTAGAAATGAGAGCTAATGACACTGCGCCTTTGGATATTGTCCTTGGACAAGCAGCCTTAGTGTTATATGGGGTTAACAGATTATTAAATGAGAACATAAAAATTTCTTACTCAAATAGTAACATCTATAGATTTGAAGAAAAAGAGATCATATTGCCAAAAAAAACTACTCTTGATCACTATACTAATTTAGCAATAAATAATGGATTGAAAGATAAGGAAGTAAAAAATTATCTTTTTTCACTTATTAATTTCTCAAGAGAATATGCCCCTGAAAATGAAAAACATTATTTTGAACCCTTGTTAGAAATGATTGAAAGAGGAGAAAATTTATCTACACAAATAACAAATTATGTAGATGAACAAACAAAAAAAAACGATAAAACTTATGAGGTGGAAGATGTAGCTTTAGCGAATAAATTAATTCATGAAAAGCATCGAAGCGCAGTCGAATATTTAAAAGAAAAAATTGAATTTAGAGAGGAAAAAAGATGTGCAGGATGTTGATAGCAGCAGGCGATGTTAATACTAACCAGATTTTAGACAGTATGATAAACATGGCTAGCGATCGAACTAGCATTCATGAATTAAATGAAGAAAAAGGCAACGGCAGTTGGACTCACGAAGACGGATGGGGGATTGCTTACCTTGATCAAAATAACGAATGGCAAATTGAAAGGTCAACCAAAGCTATTTTTAATGACCCTGCTGTCAATCGCTTCCGTAATTTGAAGACTAAGTTAGCTATAGTTCACGTTCGTAAAAAAATGGGTAGTGAAGTATCTATCCATAATACCCATCCATTCCAAATCACAAAAGACAACCCCGGGAGTTATGTTTTCTGCCACAATGGTTTTATAGATGAGGAGGTTAATTTTGATAAATCAAAATTTACCTTGTCTGGAGAAACTGATTCTGAGAAACTATTTTATTCAATATTAACAAACATGAAAAAAGATAAAATTGTTAAAGCCATTAGGAAAAACTTTAAAAGATACAAAAAACTAACAGGAACTAACATCATCCTATCTACTAAAAAAAAATCAGTTATCGCAATTAGAAAAAATAACTTTCCAAAATATTATCAAATGCATCTTGGACAGAAATCAGGACAAATGATAATCAGTTCAGAAGAACTGCCAACCCTTACCGATTTCATGTGGGAATCATTAGATCAAGGTGATGTTATCAGAGTCGATAATAATAGCTTAGATATCTCAATTTATAAAGAAAAGGTTCCTGCTTGGAAAAAGGCATGGAAACATTTAAGAGACCCACATAGAGGGTTTATGGAATTAGTTGATGTTTTAAAATGACAATGGAAATATATGTAACACCCACTTGTACTTGGAGTAACAAACTTAAAGCATGGTTAAAGAGTAAGAAGATAAAATATGAAGAAAAAGACACTTCAGAAAGTCAAAATGGAATCTTTAGAGATGAGTTATTAGAAAAAACTAACCAACTATCTACTCCTGTGATTGACATAAATGGAGAATTAATTATTGGTTTTAATGAGAAAGAAATTGAATCTGCTTTAAATAAACATAGCAAATAGGTTTTTAGGATCATAATACCTTAAACAAGTCTTCTAATTTTTTCCCCTGAAATAAAATTTCATAAGTTCCAGTTAGTAAAGGAATTTCTAAATCAAACTTTTCTTTGATAAGTGGAATACTTTCCGCAATAGTTACCCCTTCTGCAATCATTTTCATTTCTTCTAAAACCTCTTGTAATCCTCTTCCCG
>CAZRHO010000034.1:0-9653 GCA_964599955.1 uncultured Methanosarcinales archaeon | reverse complement strand
GGGAAATATTTAACTGCACTTCCAGGCACTTTGAAAGAAGTCACTTCGTTATTGAAAGATGTTAAGTGTGAAAAAATATTAACTGGCCCTGCAGTTTTTGGAACACAGTTGGAAGGCGGTAAATTTTATGAAAAAACTGACTTGTCAATGTTTAGTGAAGTTAAAAATTATGGTTTATCTTTTGAAGAATTGGATAAGGTTGCTCCGTTAGGTGCAGAATTATTAAAACAGATTCCTTACAGGTTAATGCTTGAAATTGAAACTGGTAGAGGTTGTAAAATTGGTAAATGTAGTTTCTGTACTGAACCGATTAAAAATAAATTTATTAACCGACCAATGCAATCGGTTTTGGAAGAAGTTAAAGCATATTATGACCATGGTGCCAGATTTTTTAGGTTAGGTAAACAAGCTGATTTTTATGCAAGTGACAAACCGATTGAGTTATTAAAACAAATTAGAGAAGAATGTCCTGAGATTGAAGTTTTACATATTGATAATGTTAACCCTAATTCTGTTGTTGCAAAAGGCGGTGAGGAAATAACTAAAGCGATTGTTGAACATTGTACTCCCGGAAATATTGCCGCATTTGGTGTGGAAAGTTTTGATCCAGTTGTTGTTAAAGAGAATTTGTTGAATACTGCTCCAAAGATAGCCAGGAAAGCAATAGAAATAATTAACAAGCATGGTAATGAACGTGGGGAGAATGGTTTACATAAATTCTTACCTGGTATTAATATTATAATGGGATTATGCGGTGAATCTAAACAGACCCATAAGGAAAATATGCAAGCATTACAATCAGTAGTTGATGACAACTTATTGTTAAGAAGGATCAATATCAGACAAGTGGCAGTATTACCAAACACTTTACTTGAAAAAAAATGTGGAGATAAATTTCTTAAAAAGAATAAAAAATATTACTGGAAATGGCGGAATGATATCAGACAGAAGATAGATTATCCTTTATTGAAAAGGTTAGTTCCTAAAGAAACAATTCTAACAGATGTTTACACTGAGATGTATGATGGTAAAACAACTTTCTGTCGGCAGATGGGAACTTATCCATTAGTTATTGGGATAAAAAGACGTTTACCATTAAATCAGAAAATATCTGTGAAAGTAATTGACCATATGTTAAGGAGTATTGTAGCTGAAGTAATTTAAAATAATTTAATTACTACAAACAAACCAATCCCTATTAAAGTCCATTTAATAATTTTTAATAACATAATTGTAATGATTTTTTTGTAGGTTAAATATTTTACTAATGTTCCGCTATATTTATATAACTAATTTAATTACTCCGTGTTGAGGTGTTTTTATAATGAAAATAATTCGATTATTTACTTTACTTATTATCTGTTCTTCTTTAGTTATTGCTGAGAATTTTGATGTAGATCCTGGTTTAACTCCAGACAGTCCTTTTTATTTTTTAGATGAAATGGTAGAAAATTTATTTGATGGGGATCCTGAGAATGTATTAGAATATCGGATGGAAAAAATAGCAGAAGCAAAGGCAATGGCTCAAGAAGGTAAAAAAGAACACCTGGAATATGCCTTAAAGAAAGCAGGGGATTATGGAGATTTTCTTGAAGATGAAATAACTCCAGAGATGGAAAAAGAAGTGGAAGGTTTTTCTGATAAAGTTGAAAATGTATTAAATGAAATTTCTGAAGATATGCCAGAGATTAAAGCTGAAGCACTTGAAACAATTGAACAAGATAAAAAAATAGTTTTAGCGGCTAAAGTTTCTAGTAAAATTCAAGAATTATGTGAACAACTAGCTTCATTAGATCCATTAGAATATGGTCGTGTATGTAAAACCGATGATGATTCCCCTGATTGGCAACGTCAGTTAGATAGTAAATTAACTAAAGGGCAAGAAAAAGAAGCTAGAGAATTTTTTGGAATTATGTCTAATTGTTTTAAAAATCCCGCTGAATGTAAGTGTGATGAAGTTACTATTCCTGCTTTTGCAAAAAAATGTACTGCAATGGCACCCTTAACTGCAAAGTGTATGGAAGGAGATGAAGATGCATGTGAAAAAATGGAAGGGTTAGAACAGGAAGAAGATATGTTTGATTTATTGCCTGATTATCTGAAAGATGTTTTGGGTGAAGTACAAGATAAATATGAGGGATCTAAGTATGATTTACATATCCCTAAAGAATGTAGGGAAGCAGGTGCTTTAAATAGGAAAGATTGTGAAATAGTTATGTTTAAAATACATGCTCCAGAAGAATGTGTTGAAGCTTTAGGAAGGGGAGAAATTGACCTTAAAAATAGAAGAAAAGCAGATAAAGTTTGTGAGAAAATTATGTTCAAAACTCATGCTCCAGAAGAATGTGTTAAAGAAGGAATATCAGATGATAAGGAATGTCAAAGACTTATGTTTAAACTAGATGCTCCCGAGGAATGTCTTGAAGCTGGTTTAACTGGTGAAGGAAGAGATGATTGGAAAAAGTGCGAGGTTATTAGGTTTAAATTAGATGCTCCTGAGGAATGTCTTGAAGCAGGTTTAACTGGTGAAGAAAGAAGTGATAATAAAAAATGCGAAGTAATTAGATTTAAATCAGAAGCTTCTGAGGAATGTCTTGAAGCTGGTTTAACTGGTGAAGGTAGAGATGATTGGAAGAAATGTGAAGTAATTCGATTCAAATCTGAAGCGCCTGAAGGATGTCTTGAAGCTGGTTTAACTGGCGAAGGTAGAGATGATTGGAAGAAGTGTGAAGTAATTAGGTTTAAATTAGATTCTCCGAAGGAATGTATTGATGCTGGCTTAACGGGAGAGAAGAGAGATGATCATAAAAAATGTAATGTTATTAGGTTCAAATTAGATGCTCCGGAGGAATGCCTTGATGCTGGCTTAACGGGAGAGGGAAGGAATGATTGGAAGGAATGTGATAAGATTCAAAGAGAAATTCAAAAGGAACAAGAAAGAGAAAGAGAAAGAGAAAGAGATGAAAGGGATCAAGAATATGATGATTCTGAAAGAGATCAATATCGAGAAGAATCTTATCAAAAAGATAATGATTACCGAGAAGAAGATAATCAGAAATATGATGATTCTGAAAACTCCCAAAATGAACCTTATGAGGAAGGTGATGGTTCTCAAGGTAATAATGATCAAGAGTTTGATGATTTTGAAAAAGATCAGGGAGAACCTTATGATGAAAATAATGGCGATCAAGCTAATGATGACCAAAAATCAGGTGATTCTGAAACAGATAAAGATGAGGATAATGAACCTAGTGAAGATGAAAATCCAAACTTTGAAGACGATAATGATCAACCTGAAGCTGAAAATTCAGATGGTGAAAATGAATAATGATTTTTTAAAAACATATCACCATAAGATCAGATTATTTTATTAAATAAAATTTATAATTTAATTAATAGTTCTTTTCCTAGCCAAAACCTTAATAAAAACAAAAATAATTCTATATTTTATGAAAGAGGTTATTAAGAAGGAAATTCTTTATGATTTAAGGGAAGCTATTAAGATTCTTGAAAAGAGGGAAGATAAAGATTTTCAAGAATTAAAAGTATTAAGTAACCATGCAATTGAAGATGTTGCTGCTCATAAAGATTTAGATGTGATCTCATTAACTGTTCTTATTTATTCAATTTATAAAGTTGTTAATTGCTTGAATGATCAGGATTACAAAGACATACTTTTATTATTAGAGAAATCTGAAAATTCTTTAGTTAGAGGGAATTTAGGGAAATATAATTCTCATATTAAAAAATTATTTCAAATTGTAGAAGGTTGTAATGCTAAAGTTAAAGAACATTTACAAGATGTAATGCAAGCTGCTAAAATAAAAAAAGGTACTATTTTGTTAGAGAAAGGTTTATCTATTGGGCAAGCTGCAGGTTTGATGGGCTTATCTAATTGGGATTTACAACAATATGCTTCTAAAACTAATGTTTTTTCTAATCATCATGAAGCTATTCCTGCGGTTAAGCGTTTACAGAGGGCGCAAAAAATATTTGGGGTAAGCTAATGTCGGAAAAGAAACTTTTTTTTGATGCTGGTCCAATTATTACTTTAGTAATGTCTAGACTTTCTTGGATACTTCCTAAATTAAAAGAACAGTTTAATGGGGAATTTTACATTACTCCTGCAGTTAAATATGAGTTGATTGATAGGCCATTAACTATTAGTAGGTTCCAATTTGAAGCTTTGCAGGTATTAAAGTTAATTCGAGATGGTACTTTGAAAATTTATGATAAGGTTCCTCAACAACAAGCAACAAGATTAAAAAATTTAGCTAATAGCTCATTTAAATTAAATAATAAAAGCGTTGATTTAATTCAAGCAGGAGAAATAGAATCTGTAACTTCTTCTTTACAGGAAGAAGATTCGGCAGTTGTCATGGATGAAAGAACTTTACGTCTATTTATTGAGAATAATAAAGAAATGAAAAGTTTGTTAGAACGAAGATTTAAGAGGACTGTTTCTGCCAATTCTGTTAAGATGAATCAATTTAGTCAGCAACTAAAAGATGTAAAGATAATTAGGTCTATTGAATTAATTGCTTTAGCTTACAAGTTAGGTTTTCTTAAGAATTATGTCCCAAAAAAGAAGAATGGTAATAAATTGTTAATTAATAGTATCCTTTGGGCTGCTAAATATAATGGTTGTGCTGTAACTCCTCATGAGATAGAAGAAATAAAAAATTATTTGATCAAATAAACTTCTTGATAAATTTTAGTTTTTAAAAGATATAAGAAAGTAAACAAACCTTTTTAAAATGAAATGTATTATTAGAGGATAAATGGTTAAGAAATGTATTGTTTGTGATCTAGAAGCAGAATACAAGATAAAAGACATTTCTGATTATTATTGTAAGGATTGTGCATTAGAAAATTTTGGTGATTTAGAAATGTTGCAAACTATTGAAGAAGAAGCACAACGCCTTAAAAAATATATTAAAGAAAAATTAGCTGAAGAAGACAGCGATGTACAAGATGAATAAGACGATTAAGTTAGGGAAAATTAATACTTCTCGTATTGAATTAATAGATATAACAAAGGCTTGGTTTGTATTGTCTCTTGCTTTTGCCTTTGTTTTTTCAGGAATTAGTTTACTTAATGGGAAGATTGGAAATCTTTTTTCATTAGATTTTTTGGTGTTATTTTTAATATCGGTCTTTACAGCTGGTTTAGGTTTCCTTTTACATGAATTAGCACATAAATTTGTAGCTCAAAAATATGGTTGTGTGGCAGAATTTAGGGCTTTTGATAATATGTTATATCTTGCTTTAGGTTTAGCTGCATTTGTAGGTTTCATTTTTGCAGCACCTGGGGCAGTAATGATTTCAGGGATGATTACTAGAAAAGAAAATGGAATTGTTAGTTTAGCTGGGCCATTAACTAATTATATTTTAGCAATGTTTTTCTTATCTCTTATGGTATTTTACCCTCAATTTAAGTTTATGTTTATGGTTGGTTTTCAAATTAATTTGTGGTTGGGGTTGTTTAATATGATCCCTTTTGGAAACTTTGATGGGATAAAAATCTTACATTGGAATCGTTACGTGTGGTCGATAATGGTTATTTTTGGGATGTTATTTATCTTCTTTCCAGAAAAAGTTTTACCTTACTTAATTAATTGATTTTTTCTTTATACTCGGTAAAACAGCAAAAAATTTATATATCTGTTTAACTCGGAGTATATTTTGAAGAGGTAGTTTTAACAAAAAAAGAGGTGCATAAGGGATTATTTTTCTCTCTTGCAAAAAAAAAAGAAGGCAGACAAAAATAACATATTTTCGAGTCTTCTGAAAAAAGAAGGTGATAAAACTGAAACAACACGTCTTTCAGGAAGTCAAAAAATTTAAAATCCAAAGATGTTGCAAGGGATGTGGCAATAGGATTGTAGTTGAAAACGCTAACCGTTATTATTGTAGTGGTTGTCGTGGATATTAATTATTTTTTTATTTTTTTATTTTTTATTGGTTTATTACTATCTATTTTTAGAAAGGTGGGGCCACTGGGACTTGAACCCAGGACTTCCAGATTTCAAAACATTTGTATGTCTTCAGTCTGGCGCTCTTTGTTGTACATAAAATGTAACCCAACTGAGCTATGGCCCCAATGAAGAATTAGATTTGATGTTTATTTATAAACTTTATTGGTTATATGGTTATAGATAATGTTGGGTTAACTATGTTTAAGTAAACAACAGAGCATGGAATGGTTATTAGATTTGTCAATAATTTTCATAATTTTTAATGGTGTTAGTGCTTGCAAATGAATTTATATTACTGTGTATCTAAGATTTATAATCAATCATTTTATTTTATTAAACCTTCTAAAATCCCACTAGCAAGGACGTTAAATAATAGTATGACTATGCCTGCTATTATGCAATAGGATAAAGTACTTCTAATAAGGTTTTTACCTAACTCATATCTTTCTCCTAATTTATCTGCTCCATTCTCAATACCATTACTTAAAACAGTTAAGATGTAAACTATCTGGACAATATAAACTCCAACAATTATTTGAAAATAATATGTTGGTAAACCAGAACCAAAAAACTGAGACATTCCTCCTAATTGCGCTGTTTCACTTCCTCCTCCAATATCTGCTAAAGTAGAATTAAGTGTATTCAATATTGTAGAAATCATGGAAGTAATCCCAATTACAATTCCAGAAATAGCAGGAGTTAAGAATTTTATTTGTGATTTCATAGAAGCAATTACGTCTGCCATTAAGTCTTTTAGACGTTCTTCTACGCGATGGATTTCTTTAATATAACGAGACATAGATAATAAAGCCTGAGCGGCTATTCTCGGTCCTTTTTTTATACTTTCTACAAGGACTTTCATTGATGATTCAATTACTTTAGATGGGAAGCTAGCAATTGAACCAACTTTTGGATCAAAAATTGCTTGTTCTAAACCCATACCTAGTTTTGTGATGTTTTTTTCTACTAGATTAAAAAAATCTCCTGATGTACTTCCTTGCATTGTCGCTGAAACTTTAGCAAAAGCTATCTCTGCCGGAATTCCATCTCCTAGTCTATTTCCTAATTGAAATAAAGCGGAAGAAAATTCATCTTCTAATTCTTTTGTCTTTCTTCTTATTTTAATTACATTAGTTGATCTTAGTTTATAGAATAAACCAGTAGAAAAACCTAACCCTACAATTATTATTAAAGAAAGGATAGAGGCTCCAACTCCAAATGGTCCTATTTTATATTCATCTTCACAACTAGGCCCACAGACATTTCCACTTTGTGCAGGTTTACAGGTTGGACAAACATAATCCATGATCATCAAACCACTACCAGGGACAAGCTCAAAGTCATTGCTCCCAAGAGAATTAAGGATTAAAGGACTTAGTCCTATAAAAATAGCTACGACGAATATGACTAAACTAAATACAATTGGGTTAATACTTATGTTAAATGCTTTACCCATTGGTATGTTAACGTTTTTTAGATTTTTGAATCCTTTTTGTTCACTAATATCTGTAGCTCCATAACCTGCCGGTCTTTTTGATAAAATATTTTTACCTAAATAGAAAACACTCGTTGGTAAAGTAACGTTGTATATTAATGAGATATAAATTGCTATCATGAATGGACTTGAATCTCCTCCCATGAAGCTTACAATTAAAGGAAGAATAACTAAACCTAATATTGGTAAAATTATACCTAACATGTGTAACATGGTCATTGGCGCTTTTAATTCATGGGCATAATGTAACATGTTTTCATATGTTCCATTAAGAATTACATCTAATGATTTGTCTAATAATGATAATCTTCTTTCTTCAGAAGATTCAAATAATGATGATTCTATTAAGTGAAAAGCTTCTACAAAGTTTTTATCGTATTCTTTCCATTTCTCTAAGTAAGATTCTGCAGATTCCCTAATTGAACTATATTTCTGAGTTTCTACATCCCATAAAATTTTTCTAAAATCTAATGATAATGGTGGTTGAAGATGATCAGCTGCAAATTCAATTGCTCTTTCTAAATTAGAAGTATGTCGCATATAAGTGACAATGTAAAAAATGCTTTGAACCATCTGATTAGAAGCTTTCATTCGCCATGAGTTAGCCATGAAATCAACTGTTTTTTGCAGAATGAAGAAAACACCTAAGCTTCCAAACAATGAAAATAATAATAAATTTGGTTCGGGAGCTAAACCAAAAAAGAGAGGGAGCATAAAAGCAATAATGGAACCAATAACTATTGATGAAATTGTTCCTAATAAGGAAAAAGAAATGATTCCGCTGGGAGTAATATTTAAGTGGCAAGCTTCAATGTTTTTCTGAGTGCGTATTGATTTTTTAGGGTCAGCTTTAATTTTCAATATTTTTTCAGAGAAGTTACATGCTTTTTCATATAATGAAAAATTTGTAGGATAAAGCTCTTTTTTAAATTCAGTGTATTCTTTAGAGCTAACTTTAGTTGGTTTTTTACTAACTCCACCAAATTCCTCTTTAACTTTAGCTTTATATTTTTCTAATAAATCTTGATACTCTTTTTCTTCCATCTAATAACCTCAGTAATAAGAATAAATAGGTATATAAAAACCTAACTGTGAATTGTCAATAGTTTTAATTTAAAAATAATTTTTTAAGGAAATTTAACTACGTCTTTTAAGGTTTCAGAGAAATCAACATTTATGTTTATTAAAGCTACGCGGTTTTCTGAATCATTAGGGTCAAATGAATTTCTTGAAACTAGATAACCGCTTTGATATGAACTTAATGAATCTAGGTTGGGATATGTCACGTGCCCAGTGAGGTTAGAACCATTAGTCCCCGCAGTGAGATTTAATTGATCGTGTATCGCTGCTGCTGATAAATATTCTCCATAACAATTAATTTTTCCACGAAAAGTATCATAAACTAATATTGAAGAAACTTTTCCAGTAAGTTCGTGATTTTCTAATTGTTCATTTAAGTATTGGAAAACTTCTTTTCTATTTGAACTTTGATATTTCTTATTAATTTTTTTAATTGCTTTTTCTAAGTTTATTATTTCCATTATATGTTAATTTTAAAGTCTACTTTAAATTATTTCTGTTTAATTATGGAAATGTTTATTTATCTTTATTTGTTAGTAAATTTATATGAAGTTATCAAGGATATTTGATAAACAGCAAGAATTTAGAGATTTGATTAGTAAATATGTACAGGAAAGTCGTCCTGAACAAACTGATCGCCAAGAATTTCAATTACTTGTTAACAAATTAAGGGAAGAAGTTGAAGAAGTACGTGCTGAGTTTGATAATAAAGATAATCTTAAAGAAGAATTGGTTGATGTAATGAAATTTATTATTAACATCTGTTTGCTTCGGGGAATTAGCGCAGAAGAATTTTTTCAATCCTTCATGGATAAGAGTGATAAAAATGTTAAACGTTTTCTTGATGGTGATTGGCGAAATAAATGGGATGAGAAAGATCAAAGGAATGAGCAAGAATTTTTTCAATAAATTTATAAGTTATTAATATTTAGTTCTATCTTAAAGGGATGATAAATTTATGGTTAAAAAAAGATCTATATCAAATACGCAATCAAGTTCTAATAACAATTTATATTATATTGTAATTGTAGGTATAGTTGCAGTTGTTGCTATTATTATTTTAGTCATGGATAATACCAGTAGTTATAAATTAGATTCTG
>CAZRHO010000033.1:0-9787 GCA_964599955.1 uncultured Methanosarcinales archaeon | reverse complement strand
ACCAGAATTAAAAGAAAAGATTATCTCTAGCGGTAAATTAAATTCTGAAGAATTAAATGATAAAATTAAAGCTAAAATAAATGAATTGTCTGGTTTAATTAGTGAAGAGGGGGCAGCTCACATCATTGCCAATGAATTAAACATAGAATTGGTTAATAAAAACACCAGTAAATTAAAAATCAAAGAAATTTATGCGGGTATGCGTAGTGTAACAACGGTTGGAAAAATTACTCGAAAATTCGACGTAAGAGAATTTGCTCGCGGAGAAAGTACAGGGAAAGTTTGTTCTATTATTCTTGGTGATGAAACTGGAACTATCCGTGTTGTTTTTTGGAATGAACAAGTAGATTTAATTAATGATGTTAAAGAAGATGACGTTCTGTTAATAGAAGATGCGTATGTGCGAGAGAATAATAATAATAGGGAAATTCATTTGGGAAAGAGTGGCCATTTTGAAAAGAATCCGGAAGGAGTAATTATTGAAAATGTTAGAAAAGGAACTTCTTATCAACGTAAAAAGATTGCTGATTTACAAAATGGTGAAGAAGGGGCAGAAATCTTAGCAACAATAGTGCAAGTTTTTGATCCAAGATTCTTTACGGTACATCCTGAAACCGGTAGGAGATTAAGAGAAGGAGAAGAAGAAGGAGTAACACCTGCTTTATCGTATGTTCTTAATGCAGTTTTAGATGACGGAACAAGTAACATCAGGGCTGTTTTTTGGAAAAATCAAACATTACACCTTTTAGATAAAAAAGAAGAAGAGATGACCCAATATAAAGATAACCCTTCAGATTTTGAAGACATAAAAACTGACCTTTTAGGTGAACAATTTAAGGTAATGGGTCGTGTTAAAAAGAATGAAATGTTTGATAGGTTAGAATTCAACGTACAAGTGGTAGAGAAAGCTAAACCGGAAGATGAATTGAAGAATCTAGAACAAACAGTTTGATTTTCTTATTCAATATTTATTTTTATTGAATATTGTTTTGTTATTGCGTCAACAACAATACATTTCCCGGAATTTGGAAAAGTGTAAATATAAGCATCTCCACTTTCTAACATCGGACTTTTTAATTTATTACAACCTTGATTTCCAACTAATAAGGCTTTATTTAATCTTCCTTCACGGATATTATTAAAAGTAACTTCATCTCCTGCTTTGATATCTAAACTACTGGGAGTGAAATTATAGGGGTAAACTATGACTTTATGCATGGCTTTTGTTTGTTCAGGAACAATTTTGTTAACATCTTGAATATTTTCTTTTTCCTCATTTTTGATTTCTACTTTTACATTTTCAATAGCTTCAGTTTCCACTTCTTTAATAAGAGGTTTTGAGTTTACTTTTTCTTCTTCAACAATCTCTGGGATATTCTCAGTAAGTTGATCGATATTAGAATCTGAATTATTTGAACATCCAGAAATAACTAATAATAAATATAACAATGAAATGATAAAAAATACTTCTTTTAATTTATCCATCTTCAACCTCTAATAGTTAAATTTATTAAAAAGTATTAAAGTCTTTCGATTAATGGTGATGTTTCATACGCATGTTTTAATTGGTATTGTTGTTTTTATGATTTTTAAAGATTTTTTTTCTGGAGGAAATGAAATCATTTTTTTCATTATGGTTCTTTTAGGTAGCGTTTTACCAGACATCGATGAGCGTAGGAGTAGAATTAATCGTTGGAGTGGTATTTTTGGAATTATCATTGCTTTCTTTGCCAAACATCGTGGTTTTTTTCATTCTTTATTATTTTATATAATCTTACTAATAGTAATCTCTATTTATTGGTCAAATTATTATGCGTGGGGTTTATTTCTGGGTTATTTTGCCCATTTATTAGGGGACGGGATTACTAGAATGGGAGTCCCTATTTTTTATCCATTATCAAAATTTAAAATTAAAGGACCAATTAAAGTAGGGGGCTTAACAGAAGCGATAATTCTAATTGGTTTAGCAATCTATATCATTAAACAATTTATTTGACTTTTTAGTTTTTTTAATCTTAATTGTCTTGTGTTAAATGGGTTAAAACTTTAAAATTTTCATTCTTTAGCCGTTAACTTATAAACCACTGGGCCACTGGTCAACTTCGGCTAGACTATATAAATGAGTTCTACTATACTACAATTGTAGCCAAAATGGTTACGCCTCGCCATGGTTATAATTAGCTATGGTTTGAAATAAGACGCGAAAGCAAGAGGTATTATAAAATGATAGAACAAAAACAAGTATTAGTGAAAGAAGTAAAGATTGCCGAGGGACCAAGTGGCAATCTTCCTGAGAAGAAATTTCGTGCAGGAGCAATAACAGCCACGATATGGTTAAATAAGGGTTCTAATAGTAATGGTGAAGAAACCGAGTATAGGACAATTTCTTTAGAAAGGAATTATACCGATAAAGAAGGTCGGTGGCAGTCAACTAATTCTTTTAGGGTTAATGATTTACCTAAAGCTAACGTTGTTTTGAATAAAGCTTATGAATATTTAGTTTTAGCAGAACAAGATCTTTTTAAGGGTGCTTAGGCACTTTTTTTTTAAAAATATAAAAAACTAGAATGAAATTAACAACAACACAATAAATAATAAATAAATAAGAGGTATAAACAAAATGGCAAGTACAGAATTAGAATTAAAAATGGAAGAAATACAAACTGAAGATTCACAAATGGGTGTTCAAGATAATGAAAAAAAATCGGAACAAGTAGAAGAAAAAACTCAGGATATAAAAGAAAAAAAATCAACCCTTGATGAAGTTGAAGAGAATAAAATAAAATTACATGATTTACCCGGCGTTGGCGCAGCTACTGCGGAAAGGTTAGAATCAGCAGGGTATTATGATGTGATGTCTATTGCCGTAGCGAGCATTGGCCAATTATGTGAAGCATCAGGTGTTTCAGAAGC
Source organism: uncultured Methanosarcinales archaeon (assembly GCA_964599955.1). Taxonomy (GTDB): domain Archaea; phylum Nanobdellota; class Nanobdellia; order Woesearchaeales; family GW2011-AR9; genus CAZRHO01. The sequence continues at coordinate 6,874 of CAZRHO010000033.1, read as the reverse complement.
GGTGGCTAGAAAAATGATTAATGCTGCCAGAGATAACATGAAGATGGGCTTCATAACTGGAACTGATGTTATGAAAAAAAGGCAAACCGTTTCTAAATTATCTACTGGGAGTGAAAATTTTAATAATTTAATGGATGGCGGTTTCGAAACTGGCGCAATAACTGAATGTTTTGGTGAATTTGGTTCAGGGAAAACTCAAATAGGTCATTTATTGGCAGTTAACACTTTAAAGACATACCCTGACGCTTCCGTAGTATATATTGATACAGAAAACACTTTTCGACCAGAAAGAATTAAACAGCTAGCTGAAGGTGTTAATTTTGATCCCGAAGAAGCATTAAACAGAATTATGGTTGCTAAGTCTTTCAACTCAGATCATCAAATGTTATTAGCAGAGAAAGTCGAGAGTTTAATTACAGAACAAGGAATGAAGGTTAAATTAGTTGTAGTAGATTCTTTAACATCTCATTTTAGGGCTGAATTTATTGGAAGGGGCACTTTAGCTGAAAGACAACAAAAACTTAACCGACATATGCACGTTTTAGGAAAATTAGCTAGCACTCATAATGTTTGTGTGTATGTAACTAATCAAGTAATGGCCAAACCAGACCAATTTTTTGGTGATCCAACAGCTTCCATTGGAGGACATATCGTAGCCCATGCTTCCACTTTTAGAATTTATCTTAGAAAAGGTAAGAAGGGTAGCAGGGTAGCCAAATTAATAGATGCGCCTAATCTTGCTGATGGGGAATGTTGCTTTGAAGTTCAAGAGGGAGGATTAAGAGATATTGCTTAATTTAATTTTTTTATTTTTTAATCAATAAAATACTTTTCTCAGAAAGATTTAAATAAACAATTAAACTGTTTTATAGTTAAGATATGATTAATAACTACCAAATTAAAAAACGATTTCTAATAGAATGATTTTTCAAATTTTAAACTATAAAGATAATAATCTAAAATATAAAGATAAACAATTGGGGGTCTATTTAAATGAATGATGAAGCGCCAGTAAAAGAAGGTGAATCCTATGAAGTACACATAAATTCGGTGGGTGACAAAGGGGACGGAATTGCTAAAGTAAAAGGTTTTGTTATATTTGTGGCAGAAGGAAGAAAAGGAGATTTTGTCAAAGTAAAAATAACTAAAGTTCTTAAAAATGTTGGTTTTGCAAAAATTTTAGAAAAGTTAGAAAAGCCAGTAAGGAAATCTAAGTTTGCTACTGTAACTACTGATGAAGTTGAAGAGATGGAAGATACAACTTCGGAAGAGTATGAAGATACAGAAGATTTTGGTGAAGATTTAGTTGAAGACGAATAATTAAGTCTTTAAAATTAATAAGACTTTTTTTTTTAAAATATAAATCAAATTAGTGATTACCTCTAGAAAAATTTATAACTAGTTTTTCTTTTCTTATTTATTGTAATGAAAAAAAAGAGAAAAGAAGATGATATAAGAGATCTTAAGAGGTTAGCTTACATCTCTTTGATTATGTCTGGGGTTGTTCTTATAAGCGTTATATCGATTCTTTTTGTTGGGGTTAATAATGATTCTTTTTTTGGAGAAAGTATACGGAGTCCACTTGAGTTTGAGGAACGTAGTAAAAATAAAATTTTTGTTGAAGAACAAGATTTACTTAAATCCCAATTGGCTGATTACGTTGATAATATGCTCCGCTTAAAAATTCAAGAGGGAGGCAGGTGTTGTTATGATTCTGACGGTAATGACCCTACTACGCCAGGGAAAACCGTTATTTTAGATACTAATGGAAATATCGTATCAGAAAAAATAGATTCTTGTAATCATAAAACATTTACTGAATATTATTGTCAGGATAACCAGATTAAAGTAAATTTTGATAAATGTCACGCTTTTACTGGTGTTCAAGGTTGCAGTACCTCAAATAGTTGCAAGATTTAGATATTTTTATATACATTAAGCTTTTTCTGATTTAAAAGAGGTTGTAGAAATGTCGTATGTAGCTTGGTTTAAAGATTTAACAAAAGATTCTATCCCTGTAGCCGGGGGAAAAGGTTCAAATTTAGGTGAAATGTTCAACTTAGATTTACCTATTCCTGGCGGTTTTGCAGTTACTGCTCAAACTTACGGGAAATACATTGAAGAAACAAAAATCAAAATTAAAATTGAAGAATTTCTTAAAGGTTTAAATGTTGATGATACTGAGACATTACAAAAAACAGCTAAAAAGATTCAAGAATTAATTACTTCTACTCCAATCCCAGAAGATATGGCTGACGAAATCAAGGATAGTTATGATCTTTTAGGAACAGGTAAGGATGCACATGATCTGGTGGAAGGAAAAGAGGTTTTTGTAGCAGTTAGATCTTCGGCAACTGCAGAAGATTTACCAGAGGCTTCATTTGCAGGTCAGCAAGCAACTTATTTAAATGTTAAAGGAAAACAAAAAGTAGTTAGTGCCGTATTGGCTTGCTGGGCTTCTTTATTTACTGCAAGGGCAATTTATTATCGGGAAAAAAATAATTTTGATCACAACAAGGTTTTAATTTCTGCAATTGTACAAAAGATGGTTAATTCTGAACAATCTGGCATCATGTTTACAGTAAATCCTGTAACTAACAATGATAAAGAAATTGTTATTGAAGCAGTTTACGGTTTGGGAGAAATGATTGTTGGTGGAGAAGTTAACCCCGACTTATACATTGTAAATAAAGAAAATAAAGAAATTAAAAAAATAGAAGTTAAGAAGCAAGAGATTGGTTTATTCAGGAGTGAAGAAGGTCAGAATGAAAAAAGAAAAATCCCTGAAGATTTACAAATGAGACAAATAATTCCTGATTCTCATGTAAGGGAATTAGCACGTTTTGGAAAAATAATAGAAGAACATTATGGTAAGCCGCAAGATATTGAATGGGCAATAGAAAATGACAAGGTTTACATTGTTCAAGCAAGAGCTGTTACAACTTTTAAAAAACAAAGTGGCCAAGAAGATGAAAGTACAATAGAAGAAGGAAAAATTTTACTCAAAGGTGAGACCGCCTCTAGCGGAGTTTATTCTGGTCAAGTAAAAATAGTTAACGATGCTTCAGAATTAAGTAAAATTGAGAAAGGAGATGTACTTGTTACAACTATGACTACTCCCGATATGGTACCAGCAATGCAAAAAGCAGGGGCAATTATAACTAACGAGGGAGGAATGACTTGCCATGCAGCAATAGTTAGCAGAGAGATGGGTACACCTTGTATCGTTGGAACAGAACATGCAACTGAAGTTCTTAAGGAAGGACAAACTGTAACTGTTCATGCTTCACGAGGTATTGTTTATGCTGGAAAATTAGAAATAGTCGATAAGAAGCAGGAAACAGAATCTAAACAGCAAAAAACACATCTTGATATTATAACTGCTACTGACGTAAAAGTCATCATGGATTTACCAGACCTTGCAGAGAGAGCTGCAACTACTGGTGCAGATGGTGTTGGTTTAGTACGTTTAGAGATTATGATTGCTAATGGAGGGATTCATCCTGCAGAATATATTAGACAAGGGAAAGAAAAAGACTATATCAATTTGTTAAAAGAAGGAATAGGTAAAGTAGCAAAAGCTTTCAAAGACAAACCAGTTTGGATAAGGTGTTCAGATATGCGTTCTGATGAATATCGAAATTTAGAAGGAGGAGATCAAGAACCTAAAGAATCTGATCCCATGATTGGTTGGCATGCCATCAGAAGATTGTTAGATGAGCCAAAAATACTAAGGGCAGAGTTTCAAGCAATCAGAGAATTACATTATGAGGGTTTGAAAAATGTTGGAGTTATGTTACCCTTCGTAATTAGAGTTGATGAATTAAAACAAGCAAAAGAAATTATGCGTCAAATAGGTTTAGAACCTTGCAAAGCTATTGATTTTGGAGTAATGATAGAAACACCGGCTTCTTGTTGGATTATTGAGGATTTATGTAAGGAAGGGATAAGCTTTGTCTCTTTTGGTACTAATGACTTAACACAACTTACGCTTGGAATTGATAGAAATAATCAAAAGATAGCTAAGTTATTTGATGAAATGCACCCCGCAGTATTAGGGGAAATAGCTAAAGTGATCAAGACTTGTAAGAAATATGATGTTATTACTTCGATTTGTGGCCAAGCCGGTTCAAGACCAGAGATGGCTGAATTTTTAGTACATCAAGGTGTAGATTCAATTTCCGCAAATGCAGATGCAGTAGATGAAATTAGAAGAGTTGTCGCAAAAACTGAGAAAAAATTATTATTGGATGCAGAGAGGGAATCTATTTCATCGGAATCCGAGTGAATTTTTTACATTCAAAACAGGAGATGATTACTTTTCCGTCTCTGGTACGAATACGGGAGTTTTCTCCGGGCATTAGATATTTATAACAATGCTTACAAAATTTTCTTTTATGTTCTTTTGGTATTTTTATTTTAACTTTCATGGCCAATTTTCTAGCTAGAGTAACGTAACGATTAGCTAAACTTTTATTCTCTTTAAATCTAGATTCTGCTTGTTTAAATAGAATTGTAATTCTCTCTTTAGCAATGTCTTTTTGTTTTTTCTTGGAAATTATTGGTCGTGCCACTATTAAGATGAAATTATGGAAATTAATAAATCTTCTCTAAATGTAAACAGAAAATAAAACTATAGCCCTGCGACAATTAAACTACTGGTTAACTTAACATCTTCCCTGGAACGTACTTTTTCCATCAAGAAAGTTCCGAGTTCTTCTGAATTGGGAAATTCCATTTCTGCTATTACGTCCCATTCCCCAAATATAAAATGGGCATTTATAACTTGATTATAACTTTTCAATTCATTAATGAAACGTCTTATTGGCACATTATTTAAGGAAATTAAAACAAAAGATCTCATTTTGACACCACCACATAATTTTAGTTTTTACAAATATATAAATATTTTCTATTAAATATATATGCCTCAAAGGCAAATAATTATAAATCTTAAATGTCTCATATTAACTTATGGGAAGAGGTAGGCCATTAAAAAGCCAAATTAGACAGAACATAGTGGAAATACTTTACTATTTAGATCAAGGTTACGGTTATCAAATAGCTAAGATTTATAATGAAGTTTTTCCACAAGTAACTCAAAGAAGTGTGTATTATCATCTCCGTAAAGGAGTAGAGATTAAAGAGATTAAAGTTAACAGAGTTGAACAAGAAGAAGGTGAATTTTCTTGGGGTAGAATGGTTGAAAAGATATATTATAGCTTAGGTCCAGAATCTTCCCCTAGGGGAAACAAAAGAGTAAAAGAATTCTTAATAAGAATTAAGCGTTAATTGTTAAAAATAAAACAAATCTAAATGTAAAAAATTTATTTTAATTTAACATAATTTATAAAAGAAAAGCTAGAATTAATTTACATGGCAGTTGATAGTTTTACTGGAAAAATAATTAATAAGGAATACTTAACAGAGGATGTCATTTTACTTTCAATAGATATCCCTGAAGAATTTACATTTAAAGCAGGACAATTCATTATTATTGTTTTTGAAAAAGATGGTGAAAAGAAACCACGCTCTTATTCCATTTTAAGTCAACCATCAAAAAGAGGAAGATTAGACCTTTGTATTAAGATTGTCGAAGGCGGGTTTGCTTCTGAGATATTCAGTGAACTTAACGAAGGAGATAAACTCAATTTTAAGGGACCGTTCGGTCATTTTATTTTTAATGAGGAGGATAAAAATGAAGATTTTTGGTTTATTGCTGGCGGGACAGGTCTAGCGCCATTACATAGTATGTTGAAGGAATATTTAGCGAAGTCTCCTTCAAAAAAATTCAATTTAGTATTTGGTGTTAGGGGTAAGAAAGATTTATTTTTACATCAAGATCTTCTAGATATAGAACAAAAAAATAAGAATTTCACTTACTTACCCACTTTAACAAGAGAAGAATGGAGCGGCAATACAGGCAGGGTCCACCAACATTTACCAAAAGATAAGAAAAACAAAACTTTTTATATTTGTGGATTAAAAGAGTTAGTGTTGGAAACTAAAGAGATTTTAGAAGAATCTGGCGTTGAGAAAGAAAACATCAAATTTGAACGTTATTCATAGATTAACTCTAGTTTTTTCAAACTTATTAAAATTAATAACGAGGTGCTTATAATGAAAATAACTGTTTTACCTAAAATAGACTTAAAGCAAGACGCTTTAATATTAGGTTTATTTGAGGAAAGTAAAGAAAATTATGTTTCCTTTAATAAGGAATTATCTGCAGATTTATCTTCTGCTAAAAAAAACAAATTTTTCTTAGGGAAATTTGGTGAAATTTATAGTACAAAAGTTTCTAACTTACCTTTCAAAAAAGTATTGATTGTTGGTTTAGGTAAAAAGAAGGAATTGACTTTAGAAAGAGTTAGAAGAATCTTAGGAAAAATTACTTCTGCAGTTAGGGGTGCAAAATTGAGTGGTTTTTCTACCAATTTGGCTGAAGTTTGCACATCCACAAAAAAATTTAATGAAGAGTTTTTAGGTAGAGCAATCGCAGAATCTTTACTTTTAACAAATTATTCATTTGTAAAATATTTATCTAAAGAAAGAAAAGATAAAAAGAAATTGTTATCTTCAGTTAGTTTACAATGGAGTAAAAGTCAAACTAAATTTGGTAAAGGATTAAAGACTGGAAAAATTATTGGTGAATCTTCTAATTTTGTAAGAGACTTAGTAAATGAACCTGCCGGAACTGCTAACTCGACATTCTTAGAAAAAGTGGCACGTAAAGTAGTTACCAGTAATTCTAGGCTAAAGATAAAAGTTCTTAATCAACTAGAAATGAAAAAATTAGGTATGGGTTCATTGTTGGGAGTGAATGCGGGAAGTCAAAATCCTCCTAAATTAATAATTGTTGAATATAGAGGAG
>CAZRHO010000032.1:3118-10081 GCA_964599955.1 uncultured Methanosarcinales archaeon | reverse complement strand
TTCAGATAGTGGAGAAGATTCTATTGGAATTATCATTAAAGCAGATACAATTGGTGGCTTAGAAGCCCTGAGAAATTTATTAGAAGAAAAAGAGATCCCCATTGCTTCTTCTTCCCTTGGTGATTTAACTAAAAAAGACCTTTCTAAGTTAGAATCTATGAAAGATAAAGACGAATTTCATGGTGTATTACTTGGTTTCAATGTTAAAATAGCAACGGACATTGAAGAGCAAATTAAAAACAAAAACCTCAAAGTAATAACTAATGAAGTAATTTATCAAATAATTGAAGATTATGATAAATACTTACAAATCTTAAAAAAGAAAATAGAAATACGAGAATTATCTTCTCTTGTTAGGCCATGTAAATTTGCAATTCTTAAGGGTTATACTTTTAGACAAAATAATCCGGCAATTGTTGGTGTTGAAATTGAAATTGGGCAGATTAAAACAGGAGACCCGATCATGAATTTAGAAGGAAAAAGAATAACGTTAGTTAAAAGTTTGAAAGAAGGAAAGGAAAACATTACACTAGCAGAACAAGGAAAACAACTTGCTATGGCCATGGATGGAGTTACAGTTGGAAGGCAAATTGAAGAGGGAGATTTTCTTTATTCAGACATTCCAGAAGAAGATTTTAAAAAATTGAAAGGGTTAAAAAAAAACTTTTCAAAGATGGAGATTAACATCTTAAAAGAAATTGCTGAAATTAAACGTAAATCTAATCCGGTTTGGGGAGTCGGATAGAAAATTATATAAATATTAAATTAATATTAAATAAATATTAAATTAAAAAATAAGGTGTTTGTTGGGTGAAATTAAGAAATAAAAGTATTTTATTTATTATCTTAATATTGTTTAGTGTTAATTTTGTTATTGCTAGTGAAATTACTAGTTGTCAAACTATTAATGAAGGAGGCAATTATGAATTGAAAGCTAATTTAAGAGCAAGTCATAACTGTATAGTAATAGCTTCAGACGATGTTAATTTAAATGGAATGGGAGAATCATATACAATTACAGGAAATAACTCATATAGCTTAACAGAAGCACACGGGGTTGCAATTACAACCGAAGATGAAGCTGGTTTTGAAAACGTTACAATACGTAATTTTGTGATTAGAAATTTCTCTAGGTCAATTTATACTTACAATGCTCAAAATTGGACCATCTTTAACAATAGCTTTTATGCTACTGAGAATTCAAACCGATTTCATGATTCTTCTTATTTAGCAGGAGAATATAAAGCAGGGATATATATAGGCCAAGGAACCGGAATTAATGTAAGTTCAAATTATATTGATGTTAATAGTTCAATAGCAGCAATGGGAATTTATTTTCAAAATGTTACAGAAAACATGTTGAGGGCTCAAACTAGCGGAGGAGTATCAAACTATATTGAGTTTAATAATATAGTTGGCTATTCTAATGGTTCAATTGCATTAATTGAATTGACTGCTGCAAGTGATAATGCCATTATACGTCATAATAAGATTTTAGCAATGGACGGGGACTCAGGAGTAGTATACTTTGCGGGAGGTACGAACCATTCTACAATAGAATATAATAATATATCTGTAAGAGGTACATTTGTAAGGACAGTGAGGGGGAAACAAGTAAGAGATGACCCTTGTGTCTCTTTGGAAGGTATGTCTTCATACAACAAAGTTCAGTTTAATAATTGCACTACGAGTACAAGAGGATCAGATAGTTCTCAAAACAAAGCTGTTGCATTCCAAATAGCGGGCGTTAGTTGGAATAATTTATCCCATAACACAATAAATGCATTTGGGGAAAACGTCACGGGGTTAAATGTTTTAAACGCAGTATATAATTTAATTGAAGGAAATAAAGTTACTATGCACAATAATACGAATAATTATCCGATTCAAGTTTTATCTTGGGGTGGTAGTGCTACCGGGAATAATTTCGTTAATAATTCTTTATTTTCACATTCCACTTGTACTACTGGTTTATGCCCTACATTTCGTGACGCTACATCTGATCAGATATACCTTTCATTCGAAAATTCACACGGATTAATTAATTGGACATTTTCTACTTTAAGCACATATATGAACATGTCTTTCGGCAAAACTATTTTTATTGAAAGTAATAAAATAGGAGTATTAGATGACAATAGAACCGCTTCTGGATTCATGGGTGCATTAAACAAAACAGCAACTATTAAATTTAAAGGACTTAGTTATAGTAACACACCAAACCTACTGAAAAGTGGAACAGATTGCGATGGAAGTGTTAATTGTAACATCTCATATAATAGCGGCACAGGAATTTTAACTGCAGACATAAGTTCTTTCAGTAATTATACTACTTCCTCAAATGACTCAGATACAGTACCAGAATTCGGTGACTACGCAATGTTTTTTATATTAATAACATTAGTTTCTGGTTTTTTAGTTATAAAAAAGAAAGAAAACGCATAAAAATATTATTTTTTTATAATTATTTAATTTATTGAAAACAACTTCTTTCTATTATTAAACCTAAACCTTTTTAATTTATTAAAAAAATTAAGAAAAAAATGAAAAAATTAAACATATTTAATAGCAAGGAAATTAAAAGATTTAAAAAATCTTTAGAAGAAGAATATGGTTGTTCATTAGATGGTAATTATGCTTATTTAATCAATGAAAAAAATAAGTTATTTCTAATTAATAAAAATTTATCTGAAATTGATACAAAAAATCTTATTGTTGATAGAATTGGTTTATACTTTGCTGAATATAAAAATAATCAAGTTAGATTAAGTAAAGAAGGAGCCCAATTCTTAATAAATAAAAATAATCAGCAACAAATTAAAAACATAATTAATTTGGATCAAAAAGAAGTTAAAAAATATTTTTCTGGAGAAGATCTAAATAAAAATTTAAACATGGAAAATTCTTTTATTTTTCTAAAATATAAAGATAACATTCTTGGTTGTGCCAAATATAAAGATCAAACTATCATAAACTTTTTACCTAAAATCCATAGAGGAGAAGTGATTTTATAAATTTTAAAATTAAATCGCTTCTTGTTTGTTACTGAGGAGTAAGTAATTTTAGAAAACTTTATAAAGTAGTTCTATTTTAATTATTAATATTAGAAAACACCTCAGAGGTTTATAAAAAATGATATCAAATAAAATAACAAAATTAGTAATGTTTTTTATGCTATTTTTGTCAGTAGCTAGTTTATCTATTGCCGATGCTAATGAAGAAGCCCTATTAAATTATAATTTAATGGAATATCAAGCATCGAGTGATTTTTTAATGAATCAAGTTAACAATTTAATTGGACTGCCTGAACAAAATTTAGCGACACTAATCAATATTGAAACTGCAATTATGGCAGGAATTAGTAATTTAGAAAATTATCAAGAACAAGCTCAAAATCTAGGCTTAAATGAAATCGCTCAGGGGTTTACAAACTTAATAACCCAAGACACAGAAGTGCTTCAGGAATTAACAGAAATTTTAAACCAAATTGATGGAGATAGAGATACAATCTTAACTGTTAATGATAATTGTCCAGAACATGTTAACACAAATCAAATTGATTCTGATTTAGATGAAGTTGGCGATGTTTGTGATGATAATTCATTAATCTTAAATTACGTTAAATTAGGGGACAACCTTGTTTTTTTAGAAGGAACAATAATCCCTTTAACAATTAACGATAACCAAGAGATTACAATTAGTTTCTCGTTAACTAATCCAAAACCAGAAGTAATTAGCAACATTCTTATTTCAGTTAACATTCCTGAATTAGAATTAAGTGAAAACATCATTAGTTTTAATTTGGAAAGTGAAGCTACAGATTCTAGTAAACAAGTTACTTTAAATTTAGAAGAACTTGCTGTAAACGTAGCTGAAATTCAATCAAATTTACAAGTGATTGTATCTTCAAATGAGCAGGGCGGAATTACTAAAATTTTACCAGTTTTAGTTCAAAATCCAGATGCAGAATTAGATACAGATGAAGATGGAATTAGTGATGTAAACGACAACTGTCCCGAACATGCTAACGCAGATCAAGCAGATTCAGATAACGACGGTTTAGGTAATGCTTGTGATGGTGCTCAAGAAGAACAGAATGAAGTAAATCCATTCGAAAACCAATATGATGATTTAAAGGAAAAGTATGAAGATTATGAAGACGAATTTGATTACTTTAAGAAAAAATACAACAAAGCTAAAAGTCAAAAGGACGAATCAGATATCAGCAAGTATAAAAAGAAATTAAAAGATTTAGATGATGATTTAGAAGATCTTAAAGAAGACATTGATGATTTAGTTGATGAAGTAGAAGATGAAAATGCTAATGAAAATGAATCTTTATTAGACAAATTAGAAGATTTAGAAGAAGAAGTTGAAGAATTAAGATACGATATCGATAACTTGCTAAATCCAAAAGCATCTGTTACAAGTACTTACGTACCTAAGAAAACCACAAACTTAAACAAAGATAACAAAAAAGTTGTGATTGAACCCCTTCCAATGCCAAAAAATGTAGTTGAAGAAACGGGCATGGCCTGGGAAAACGTAAGATTAGTTACTTGGTCAATTGCAGGAATTGTTATTTTGTTAGCAGTAATAATCTTCTTAATTGCTTTATTGCTTAAGTAATCATTACTTTTTAATTTTTTTATTATTTTATTTCTTTAAATTAAAAAATTAAAAAAAACTAAGAATTGTTTCTTATTTCAAAACTTCTTCAATTGGTTTTTTGCCTTTCAGTTTTTTAAGTTGTTTTTTTGCTTCAGATGCTAAATCTACACCAAGATCTTTCAATTCTTTAATATGCATCTGCATAAGTTGCTCAACAATCTGTAAAATTCTTAGCATCTCTTCTCTTTCTTTAGTTAAAGTTGCTAAAGAACCCTTATGAAAACCAATCTTTTCTGCTTTATCTTCAGATTTTTTTGCCATAAACTAAGAATAAACTGCTAGTTTATTAAGCTTTTCACAATTAATTTTATTACCTATCTAGTTGGGGTTGAAGGAAACTTAAGGAAAAGTTTAAATTCTTATAGTTATACCTTTAAGGAATGGGATTTTTTAACAAATTAATGTTTTGGAAAAAGGAAGATAATGAGATCGATTTTGAACACCTCACACAAAAAGAAATGAGTGGGGATCACTTGAAAGAGATTGATTTAGAAAAAGAAAGTTCTTTTAACAAAGACTTAACATCAGATCCCTTGAACACAGAACCGAATAGTTTTAACCCTGAAAGAATGCCTACTGCGGATTTAATACAAGAAGAAACCAAATTTGAAGAAAAAGGGTCCATCTCAAAAAGAAAAAATCCAGATTTAAGAGAACATGAATTAATAAACAGTAAACTTGATACCATTAAAGCTTTACTTAATTCTCTAGATCAAAGGATAGCGAACATTGAAAAGGTTACGGGAGTTGAAGAAAAAAAGCCAAAAAACCTTTGGTAAAAAAATGAAGTCAGTAGAAAAAAAATTATTAAAAAGGTTCACTATAATTTCATTATCAATAATAATAATAGACCAAATTACTAAATATTTAATATATTTATTTAAACCAAACTGGACCCTTAATTTTTTAGATATTCATTTGATCACTAATACTGGCGCTGGTTTTGGAATCCTTAAAGGTAACACTAATTTTCTTGCTTTAATATCCTTATTAGTTACAATATTATTAATCAGCTATTATCAAAAAATTCCAAAAGAAAAAAATATACAGGTTATTTTTGCCTTACTTCTAGGAGGAACCGTTGGAAACCTAATAGATCGAATCTTCAGAAAAAAAGTTATTGATTTTATTGATCTAAATTTCTGGCCTGCCTTTAATGTAGCCGATGCAGCAATTACAATATCGGCAATTGGCTTAATATGGTATTATTGGAAAAAATAAAATAATCATTTTAATTTAATTGCAGTCCCATAAGCAAGCATTTCTGAAGCCCCAGCCATGACCATTGAAGTCATAAACCTTACACTTATGATTGCATCTGCCCCTAATGAAGAAGCTTCATTGACCATTCTATTGTAAGCTTCTTCTCTTGCTTGAATTGTCATTTTAGTGTACGTCTTTACTTCTCCACCAACAATACCTTTCAAACTAGCCCCTATATCTCGCCCTATATTTCTAGCTCTTACAGTATTTCCTTTAACAATCCCTAAAATTTCCCCTATTTTCTCATCTGGAATCTCATTACTTGTTGTTATAATCATTTTTTCCTCCTAATTCCTTCGATTTTATCAGCTTTATCTGAATATAAAATAATCACAATACCAATTCCCATTAAAAATAATCCCCATAAAACAGACCATATTTCTAAATGATTCATTATCATTAAAATACCAATTATTATTAATGCAGATCCACTAAATATTGCCGACAAGTCCATAAATAGATTTTACTTATTATCATATAAAAATTTATCTTAAATTATCATAGCAAAAACTATAAAATTAACAAAAATAAGTTATTTAACGCATCGATGAGCCCGATAACCTTTATTCGATGCCCTTCTCTTTTCAGAAAACCAAACTTGGCGATCTTTCTTAATTTTCTTAGCCCATTCACATTTTGGTTCATGAAATATGTTACTTCTATTACTGGCAACATATTTGCCAGGAGAATGTTTAGCTTTTATAGTTTTAGATTTAGTAGATTTACTTATGTTTACATCTTTTTTAATTAAAACTGATTTATCATAATCACTTTCAAATTCTTTTCCCCCTTCACCGACAGTTTCAAAAATAATCTCTCTAGGTTCATCAGAAACAAAGTCATCATTTAATTCAACAGTTCCAAATTTAGAATTATTTATCATGTTATTACAACTTTTTTTCTTGGGTATGCTCATTATAAACCCTAAAGTAGACAAGATTAAAGGTATTAAAAATAAGCTTCCTTTGTAGCACCAAATACCTAATAAATTTATAATGTAAAATAAGAATACAAAAAATAAAACTCTTT
>CAZRHO010000032.1:0-3108 GCA_964599955.1 uncultured Methanosarcinales archaeon | reverse complement strand
GAATAACCAATAAACCCAATAAAAGTTAATAAAACTAAGAAAATAAAACCAATTAATTCTAATCTGAAAAAATCTCCAGAACCTGCAATTAAAATTTTAATTAAAGCTAAGAATGTCAAGAAAATAATTGAAGTATAAATGACCAATTTACCTCTAAAATTATTTCCAACCATAAATTAAAGTTACAAAAATTAGCTATATAATGATTTCTATCGTATATTATTTATACTAAAATATGACTATTAATTGGATAAAGATTAATCAATCAAAAAATATTAAAATTCTTCTTCAATATTTTTAAGATAACCTTTCTTTTTTAAGAAATCTACTTCAGCCCTACTACGATATTTGTAAATAATATCTCCTTTTTTATCTCCACCTAATTCCCAAGGCTGAACAATAACAACATTATTCTCTCGAACCCACAAAGCCCTTCTTAACCTTCCTGGAATTCTACAAATCCGTTCTTTACCATCCAAACAAAGTACACGCATTCTGCTTCCACCAAGACGCTGCTGGACAATCCCCAATATTTCTTGTTTTTGTGGAATCCTTACTCTAATTACTTGTGGTTGATCGGAAGGTTGGGGTTTTGCCATTTAATTATAAATCGCAATGTGTCGTTTATAAATCTTTGTAAAAAATAACGTTATCATGAGAATCCATATTTTATTTTAATTTTCACATTTAGAAAAACATTTAAAGGAAAGCCAAGCCTTAATTTCATTATAAAACAAAGAGGTAAAAACTTTTATGGCAAAACGTGTTCAATCTCCATCTTCAGTTAATACTTTTAAACAATGTAAAAGAAAGTATTATTATCAATATATTGAAAAAATACCTACTGTTTCTAATATACATCAAGTTAGAGGAAACATTGCCCATTCAACATTAGAAGATTTTTATGATATTGATACTAGCGAATTTAATTTAGAAAACTATCAACAAAAATTCAAATCTGCTGCACAAAGATTATGTCTCTTCCAGTGGAATAAATATAATGAAAAATTAAGTGAATTAAACTTAAGTAAAGATAAAGAAATGTTTTATTTTGAAGAAACTATGCTAATGATAATGAATTGGACCAATCATTTCATTAAAGAAATTACAAACAAAATTTCTGAAAAAAAATGTTCCATTACTGAGGCTTTCCAAGAAATTACACCTATTCGTGAACAGGAGTTCCGTTCAGAGAAACATTATGCGAGAGGTTTCGTTGATGCAATTAGACACGTTAATGAAGAAGTTCACATCATTGATTACAAAACTAATTCAAGATTTCAATTTAAAGAAAGTATTAAATTACAACTAGCCATTTATTCCTTACTTTATGAAGAATTACATGGAGAAATGCCACACAAAGTAGGAGTTTTCTTCTTAAGAAACCGACTTAAGATGATTAATGTTGATCGAGAACTATTAGACTTAGCCAGAAGAGAATTAGAGTTAATCCATGGTCACACAGAATTGACTGAGAACTTAATGGATTATCCTAGAACGGTAACTGGTTTATGTAAATGGTCAACTGGCCGATGCGATTTCTATGAAACTTGTAAACCTCATGGATAAAACATATCCCTTTATAAGAATATAAGAAAAAAATAAATTTAAAAAATTTATCTACATGGAACTACATTACAACTCCAATCAATAATAGTTCTGTAAGTCACATCACTCATACCAAATGTAGGACAACCCATAAAAATCATCACCATTATTGCAATTATAAATGCATATAGATAAAGAAAAAAGTTATTCAATAAATGACTCTCTTTTGCTCCTTCCGGCAATAAAAAGTACTTAGTTAACAACAAAATCAAAAATGTAGGAATTGAAATTAAAGCAAAAGATATTATTGGCATGTCTGTACTTAAAACTAAAGTTTCTACAAACGCCCCAAATAATAAAAACAATAATGCAAAACCAAATAAATATAAATTGAAACTAAAAACTTCCATGAACCTATCCGATGCAAATTCTTCGAGTATTACATCTTTCGAAATCACACTACCCGATATCGCGGCGAGGAAATAACTTATCGCTTCAATAATCATATGAGCAAAAACAATAAATAAAACTAATCCAAAAACAGGATAAGGATTAATTCCTGAAAATTGTCCTCCTGTCTTACCTAAAAATCCAAATATTGAACCCCAAACTGAAGCGTTCCAAATTATAAAGAAAATAGCCCCATCTCCAGTTAACAAAGCTAAGATGAAACAAGCTAACATTACAATAAAATTGTTAGTAAGTATGGCATAAAATGTCCCCATGTCATAATTATTGAGGAATCCAGATTTACACATATTTGCCTGTGAACTACTAAAAAATTCTACATTTCTAGCAACTTCAGGAACTTGTAAACCTGAAGAACCTACTCCTTTAAAACTGCTAGGAATTCTAAGCGATAGCTGCTCTTTGAAAACATTACTCTCCTCAACCCCAGGAATATACAATGTAGCTAAAGAATAGACTAACATTACCCCTAAAAACATAAAAAAATAGATTTTTATAATATCGATATCATCTTTCCATAGAGCACGTAGAGTCAAATGAGTCTCCATCCTTTCCTTTCTTTCTTCTATGGAAAAAATCTTATATAATTCTGGCAACAATAATATTGCTGTGAAAGCTAAAGCGGGCATTGCAGGGAAACCTTTGAAAACAACTTTAGCTAAAAGAATACCTACAACTGAATAGATAAAACCTAATATAAATGCAAAATAAGCTTTTTTTTCTAACCAATCTTCGGGGAATATGTGTTCTAACACCATTTTTTATCTATCACCTTCTTTATACTAAGAAAGAACTTTCTGTTTATATAGTTTACTATTTGTGTTTACGAAAAGATAAATTTAATGATCTATCTTTAAGTATAGTTTATTATAATTATTCTCACTTTTCTTATAACAATCAATAATTAAATCCAAAAATTATTTAAACAAATAACTAAAATAACAACCATGATCAAAAATCAAATTAAAACTGCTTTGTTATTAGGTTCACTTACCGGTTTATTTATTTGGATAGGTGGCCTTCTAGGTGGTAGAAGCGGTTTATTATTTGGTTTAATTTTTGCAGGAGGAATGAATTTTGTTTCTTATTGGT
>CAZRHO010000031.1:0-10179 GCA_964599955.1 uncultured Methanosarcinales archaeon | reverse complement strand
GTTCTTTTTTAGAATTCAAAGAATTCAATTCTTCTGGATCTTCATTTAAATTAAAAAAATATATTTTTTCTTCAACTTTTTCTCCAAATATTTTTTCTTTTATCAATTTCCAATTTAAATCCCTAATCATAGAAATCCTACTACTTTTGTTAAAGAATGAATTGTTAGATCTTGGCGTATATTCGCTTCCTGCAAAAACAAACTTATTAATTGTTTTATTTTTAGTAATTAAAGGTATCAAACTTTTACCTGACCATGATTTAGGCAAATCTAAATTTAACATGTCTAATAAGGTTGGTGCTAAATCAATTATTTGACTTAACCCATCTATTTTCTTAGAATTATATTTTGGATGGTAAATAATTAAAGGTACATGAAGTACATCATCAAAGAAAGTTCCTCTTAAAGGTCCACCTCTCATAAACCTCCCATGTTTTCCAAACATATCTCCGTGTTCCGAGTAAATAACAACTATTGTATTATTAATTAAATCAAATTCAACTAATTGTTGTAAAAGTTTTGAAATTTGTTTATCGGAATTAATTATTTCTCCATCATACAATGCAATCATGTGTTGGACATCTTCATTATTAAGAAGAACCTGTTTATTTTTAAAATCATCTTCAACGTAATACACTTCTTCACGAAGGTCATTTTTTCTGACAACGATGGGGTTAGTTGTATCAAAAGTCCATAAACAACTGTTAAAATCTAGGTCACTGTGATATTCTTTACTAAACATATCGTTCTTTTTAGGAACAGTGAAAGGACAATGTAAATCATAAGATTGTACAAATAAGAAAAATTTTTTATTTTTGTTAATATTTAGCCAATCCATTGCAGCAGGTACTGTTTTTGAAAAAACACCGTATTCCATCCATCTGGTTATGTCTTCGTCATTGTTAAAAGACTTATATTGGTCAAACTTTGTAATTAATTTGTATTCTTCTCCATAATCCTTATTTCCAGTAAAAGCCGCTGTACTATAATTATTGTTATTAAGAACATCAACAAAAGTATTTAGTTTTGGATTAAGGTAATAAATTCCTCTGTTCATAATTTTATGTTCAAAAGGATATAAAGAAGTGAATAAAGACATACCTACGGGAAGAGTCCAACTTGCATGCGAGAAAAAATTATTGAAAACGATACTTCTTTCAGCTAAAGCATCAATATTGGGGGAAGTTTTTCTTTCGTAACCATATAAATTTAAATGATCTGCTCTTAAATTAGTCAACGAGATCATTAAAATGTTACAATCTTTACATTTTATTTGGTCAAACTGATTTTTATTATCAAACTTTGAATAATCAACTTTTTCTTGTTTTATATTCATAATTAATATTAATAAAATTAATAAGGTTAAAACTCCTAAATAAAAAGATCGTCTTTTTAAAAAATTCATAACTTCCTCTTTTTTTATTCCTTAATAAATTTTTTTACAATTAGGGTTATTAATCTAGTAAACTTTATTAACTATAGATGTTCTATTTAAAATATGAAAAGAGGTAAGGCATTAATTATACTATTTTTAATTTTACTTTTCAGTTTATCTGTTTTTGTAACAAGTAATTATCATGACGATGATGATGATCCTCCGGGAGCTCCAAGTCCTGCTGCTGATGATTATGACGATGATGCTCCACCAGCTGCCCCAAGTCCGGTCGGAATAATACAGCAGCAATTCACTGATCCAACTGGCATGAAGTTTGAATATGCATTAGGAACTTATTTTGTTAATGATGACGGTGAATGTAGGCAAGCGGGAGCTACATATGATATAGCTAAATTTGGCCCAATGGATACCTCTGAGATTTCAGAAGATGGTTTTATAACAGTAAATGAACCACGGAGTAACACTAATTTGTTTGTATGTATGTGGTCAGTTCTCGCGAGACCAGTTTTAGAAGAAAATAGGGGTTGTTTATTTTTTTCTTCAGAAAAAGATCATGGGCAGCATCTTAGTGCCCCATACCATAGGAATGATTGCATGGGTTGGTTTATTCCTGAAGGACACATACAAATAAATTACAATTCTATGACTTGGAATGAGCATCTTCCCCCCGAAAAGGATTCTTGGAATGATTTAGCAATAAGTAAGGTATATGAATTGGATGGGAATGCAGGATATAATTTAAATTATGGTAATATAAATTCTGTAGATGATGAACCTGATAATGCCGTGTGTATATTTGAACAATATCCATTTAGGTCTTTAGATACAAGTTATGTATGTGTAGAAAAGGAAGAAGAGCATAGGTGGTACGCATGTGACGAAGGGGTTTCTTTTGAAAAAACTAAAAAATTTCTTTGGGAAAAGGAAATTGAAGAATTGGAACTTGACGAAAAGCCAATAGGATATTTTTGTGAATATGACGGTACTGGATATGTTTGGGATAAAAGACAAGTAACTTGTAAGGATTTAGATTATTCAGGCGAAAATTGTGATGATTATAAATTTAAACAAGTTTGTGAAGAAGACGTTACAGATTGGTTTGGTGATGAAGAGGGAAAATGTTGTGGTGATGATGGTTTAGAAGACATAGGGGATATAGAGTCATCCGGGGAAGGCAATGAAGGAAATTATGTCTGTCTCAGTGAAGATGATGATTTTGTTAGGCCTTCTCCACCTCTCGATTTATGCGAAGAAGATTTTTGTTGGATGGAAGCTTCTTCATTACCTGGAAAAATTTTTACTATTAAAAAACCAGATGGGATTTACGATGTGGCTAGTGACGGATCTAATTGGCGTAATTGTGAAGAAAATTTAGATTCTTTTTCTTCTGATCAAGCTGATCACATTATACAAGCTAATAGACTAAGTTGTTATTTGGAAGGTAACCGTTACGTTTGGGCTCAATGTTTTGTAAAAGGAAGTGAAGAATCAGTTAGTCCTGATTCAAAGAATGGAATTAAAAACCGTTTTATTGGCGATGGTTTGTTTTCTTTACCTTTACCAGAACCTTCAGAAGGAAATTCTGTTGAAATAAGTATAGAAGAAGAATATGAGACGTTTTACGGATCTTTACCTGTTGATTTTATTGGTTATGATAAAATACATGTTTTTTTTACATTTAAAGAATTGGAAGATTTCCCTGCAAAATTGGATATGGGTTTTTATAGTGGCGGATTTAATCTTGAAAATTTAATTTTTAAAAAGAACATAATTGGTTATGCAACAAACAATCCAGTTTTAGAGGAAGGTAGAACAATTCATTTAGAAATTAATATCCCTAATAATCTTATTGGCATTGATAACCTTAAATTTAAGACTAACGGCGATAATGAAATTATATTAAATAATGTTTATTTTTCTATAGGTGAAGGAGATCCTAAAATTTGTTCTGGTGAAGAAAGTAATAACCAAGGAGTAAGTTCCTGGTTAAAAGATTATGGTCAGGACGGAGATGTTAGCGCTGAAAATGTTTGTAATGCTTTATTTGATCCTTTCGTAATTGAAAATGAAGGAAAGTTCCCGGGTAATGCTTGGATTAAAAATTCTGAAAATGATGAAGACAGGTGTTGTGGAGATCAGAAAAATGAGTATTATGCAGGAAAAGCTATAGAAGGTTAGTCGGTAAATTTATATATTGTTAAATGTCCTTTTTAATCTGAATTAGATGACTTACAAAAAAAGAGGAAAGATAATAACCATTTTAATATTTATTGTTGTTATTTTTTTAAATGGATGTACAGAGATTTCTCAGAATGAAACGTCAGCTGAAATAGAATGCAAAGAATCAACTACAAATAAAATAACTGAAGGATATCTCCTTTGCCTTGTTGGTAATGAAGAAAATAACGGTTATGTTTATTGTTATTCTGGGTATGACCCTGCTAGTGGCCCTATTCCTTGTACTCCGGAAGGAATTAATCAGAGAATTTCTGGGAGTTCAGAGGTATTATTATCTGAAGAAGGAACTTGGACTACCGGCGTACCAGATCCGACTTTAGCTAATATTGGCGGATCTTGTGAAGCTAATGAAGATTGTAATTCTAAATTATGTGGCCCGAATGATAAGTGTATTTTTAATGAAAATATAGATATCTTTTTGAACAATTTAAATGAAATGGTAAATGACGAAATTTATTATTTTGAAATGAAGACTAAAGGTGCAATGATTATTAGCAATTCGTTGGGGTTACTTTTATTTAAAAATATACCCAATACTATAGCGAATAAAGGTACATTAATAAGTGAATATGGTAATAACGTAATGATCCACTGTTTTGATAAAACAATGGGTCTTTTGATTGAATTTAAGGATGAAGAAGAATCTCCTACCAGTGAATTGTATGCTTGCGTTGGCGTACAAGGAAATAAAGCAATTATTTCTGAAGAGGAAGTAGATGCAGAAAGTACTATAATTTATAGGTGGCTTGATGAAGATGAAATGGGAAAAATTAAGTATGATAAAGATCAAGATAAAGTTCCTTTCTTTGCCGATTGCAATGAAGAATCGGATCAAGTTTATGGTATGTTTGCCCCCTATTTTGTTGGCACAGGCGCGAAAGTACCTACTGTTGTTTGTGGGGACGGTATACCTAACACTTGTGGTTCACATGAATTTTTTTTTGAAGGTGAACCTGAACAAGATGAATGTGATAACAATAAAGTTTCTTGTTTAAATGATTGTCTAAGAAAGGAAAATAAGTGTGGTTGGATTGATGATGAAGATGGAAAATGTTGCGGCGATGATGGGTTAGAAGATATAGGGATTCTTAGTGAAGGTGATGGAGAGTCCCACATCTGTCTTAATAAAGATAATGTTTTTGTTAGCCCATCTCCACCTTCTGATTTATGTGAAAACGATTTTTGTTGGGTTGAAGCCACTTTATTACCTGGCAAAATTTTTACTATTAAAAAACCAGATGAGATTTATGATGTAGCCAGTGATGGGGCTAGTTGGCGTAATTGTGAAGATAATGTAAACCTTTTTTCTTCTGATCAAGCTGAACATATTACACAAGCTAATAGGCTAAGTTGTTATTCGGAAGGTAACCGTTACGTTTGGGCACAATGTTTCAAGAAAGGAAGCGAAGAATCAGTTAGTGATGATTCAAAGAATGGAATTAAAAACCGTTTTATTGGCGATGGTTTGTTTTCTTTACCTTTACCAGAACCTTCAGAAGGAAATTCTGTTGAAATAAGTATAGAAGAAGAATATGAGACGTTTTACGGATCTTTACCTGTTGATTTTATTGGTTATGATAAAATACATGTTTTTTTTACATTTAAAGAATTGGAAGATTTCCCTGCAAAATTGGATATGGGTTTTTATAGTGGCGGATTTAATCTTGAAAATTTAATTTTTAAAAAGAACATAATTGGTTATGCAACAAACAATCCAGTTTTAGAGGAAGGTAGAACAATTCATTTAGAAATTAATATCCCTAATAATCTTATTGGCATTGATAACCTTAAATTTAAGACTAACGGCGATAATGAAATTATATTAAATAATGTTTATTTTTCTATAGGTGAAGAAATTCCTAAAATTTGTTCTGGTGAAGAAAGTAATACTAAACAAGTTAGTTCTTGGTTAGACAATTATGGCCAGGATGGAGATGTTAGCGCTGAAAATGTTTGTAATGCACTATTTGATCCTTTCTCGGTTGAAAATGAAGATGGGAATTTCCCAGGTAATGCTTGGATTAAAAATGCTGAAAATGAAGGAGACAGATGTTGTGGGGATCAGAAAAATGAATATTATACAGGAGAAGCTATAGAAGGTTAGTCGGTAAATTTATATATTGTTAAGTGTTCTTTTTAATCTGAATTAGATGAAGCGTAAAAAAAGAGGATTGGTTGTATTAGTTTTAATAGTTTTAATTTCTTTGTTAGTCAATGCATTAGATCCTTTAGAACAAGTTAATGTGGAAGAACAAGAAATTTCTGCCGATAATTATGCTTGTTGGAATTCTGAATATGTTAAATTTGGGGATAAAGTAACTAACATTGATTTTGATTTATCTTACAAGGAAAACACTACCGAGATTATAACTCATGAGTTTAAAGTAGACATAAGGTATGATGCAAATATTGCAACGATAAGTGATGTGACGTTGGTGTGGAAGTGTCCTGATAATTGTAACAAGGATACCGGCCCATATGAGTCTTCAGGCAATAGATGTTGGCAAATAGGAATAAGGGTAAAGTGGTGCGATGGTGGCTCATGCGATCATGGTTCAGGTTGTTCAGATTGGTGCGATGATTGTTGTCCGAACCCAACTTGCGACATAGGGCCTTATTATGGCAACAGGTTTGTAAGGAATTGTAATGAAGAATCAAGTCATGGAATTCATAAAATAGAAACAAGAGACGAGATAGAATTTTTAAATCACGATAAGAAAACTATAGGTATGGGCTATCCAAATGAAGGATGTGATCAGGTAGTTATTTTAGCTGGATGGGAGGGTGGAAATGATTATTTTTATTGGATAGAAGAAGAAGATCAAGCAGTTAAATTATCTTTTGCACCAAATAGTGAACTAGTTACATTTGAGAATCCAGATATAGGGGATAACATTTTTGATCCATCTAAAAACAGGTGGTACTCTGAAGAATTTGAGATCCCTAGATATGCATTTTGGCCAGAAGGTTCACCTGAACCGTACGGCGAAATGAAAATTGATGAAAATTATGGGTTTGAATGTAGAGAAAAACATTCAGATTCACATTCAAATTGGGGAGATGATTGCGGTGAAGGTTATGAGCAACAAGACATTATCGATAAAGTTCGTTTCTTCAATCCAGTAACTATGCAAGAAGAAGAAGAATTAAATTATGATAATCTTCCTCCGGGAATTAGTAAATGGCAAATTATGATTGAATTGGAAGAAGGATATAAACCTACTTTTCAAGAAACTTCCGAACAGTTAGATTCTCAACTTTTTTCATATTCTTGCCCAGAATCTAAGAATGAAGAAGAAAAACGAGAAGAATGTATTTATCCTTTACCAGGCAATCCTCCTTACATAATAGAAAACTCTCATCCTCATTTGTATGATTTATATTTTTTAAATGAAAGCGGTGATGAAACTTTGATCACAGGTGTATTTGACAGTAAAGGAGTATATGGTAATATTAAAGCTAAAAGGATTTCTAAACAAGTAATACTTTCTGCAGATGAAGATAACGATTTAAAATTTTACGGTTGTAATTCTGCTTACGATGTAAATTCTGCTTATTTCAAATCATTAGATTATTGTTCAACGAAAGCCAATAATTTTTGTTCTTACTTTGAAAGGAAAGGAGACCATAATTTAATTAGTACCTGGAGTGATGAAGAATTATCAACTTTAGGGTATGATACTTCTAGTGTTCCAGAAGGAAAAGATCCAGATATTTTTAAAGGCCCTTATGATTTATTCGATAAAGAAAGTGAATATATGAATACTCTTTCAACAGGTCCAGGGGACAGAATTCAACAAGCAAAAGTTTTTGAAACGCAAAATATCATTCCTAATCCTCTTTTTGAAGATAATTCAGGGGATTTATTTAATTGGCAAATGTACGGTGAATTTGGAGAAGAGATGGAAGGAGGAGAGAATGTTGAAGATCAAAAGATAACTGTTAATAACAACCAAAAATTAGTTTCTGAACTTATTGCTGTCCCTAAAAATACTAATTTTAGATTTGAGCAGGAATTGGATTGTCCAGGAACCAAAATAGAATTGATTGACAGGGAAGGAACAATATTTGATGTTCCACATGCAGTTGATAATGACGGATTATTTCCATTCAATACTCTTGAAAACGATTATGTAAGGTTAACTTTCAGTGGCGGTAATTGTGATATTAAGCATCCAATTCTTCAATTAGATAAAGGTGAACCTTTAGAATTTTCACTTCAGGACGGAAATTTTTTCTCAAATTCATATTTACCTGATAATGATCAATATAGAGATCGTGCAGGAGCAGCTTGTTGTCTTAAAGATAATTGCTGGAACGGATTTTCTTGTGTTGAAGAAATGAGCGAATTAAGTTACATGTCTGAACGTCTTTCAGATGAAGAAAGAAATTATCGTTGCATTGAAGGTGAATGGAAGTTGTTGCCTGTACAATACGATTGGAACTTTAAAAATCGCGGTTTTTGTGAAGAAGATACTTCTTGTTTAGTTACTAAATCAACAGAAACTAACGCAGGATATAATTCAACTACTTTCTATGAAGGACAAATTCCTGTTTGTATATCTAACGGAGAATATTTACTTGACCATTATTGTGATGAAGGATCTTGGACTAGTAGAACTAAATATTTAGCTCAAAAAATAGTAGATGCGATAGAAGAATTAGGTGAAGATGAATATTCTCTTTATTGTAGTTCACCAAGAGATGGGAAAAGTTTCTTAAATTTTGATTCTAAAGGAACACATCAAACAGCACTTGTGACTGGTCAAGGGAACGCCGGAGATGAAGTTTCTCCTGCAGCAGATCCAATTGAATCTGCAGGGGAACCTAGTATGCTTGGTTCAATTTCAACTGATGAAGAAGAATTTACAGGAACTGTATGTTTTGAAGAATTAAACACAGTTAAAGATTTAGTTTCTCCAAGAGAAAACACTTGCATCAATAATGTTTGTGTAATCAAGTTAGGTGGTAAAACTGCTTTTGCTACAACTTTAAATAAAAATGTAACTGAAGAAAGTAGTTTTTTCCAAGCTCTCGGTTTTAACGTAGAAGAAGTTCAAGAAGTCTGTGATGGCCCAGAAGACGATTTTGTAAGTTGTGAATTTTCTAATTTAGATGGAGAAGATATTTGGTACAATAAAAAAATTAATGCTATAATTTATGCAAAAGAAGGTATTGATCTTGAAGTTGGATTTTTTGAAAATATCATTAACGTAATTGTAGATTTCTGGGATGATTTATTTGGAAATGATTTACTTCCAGAGGAAGAAAATTTCTTAGAAAATGTTGTTGATTTAAATAAAGTTTACTTACTTAAATCTGGGGATAAAACCGTAAAAGCAGTAATGGAAAGACCACGTCAAGATAAAGAGTTGTTAATAGCAGAATATGAAGGTTTTACAACTAGCATTTGTGATTTTGCAACAGTAAATAGGATAAATGTACCTAATCAAGAATCAATTATTGGGTCAAACCTTGAACAATGTGAATGTTTGAATGATAATTGCTTAAGTAAACAAACTTTTACTACAACATCTAACACTTTGTTCTGGTGGCCAAAATTAACCGGGAAATTAAGAGTTGGGTAAAATATTCTTTTTTTCAATAAATAAATTTATTTTTTTCCCACATATTTTATAAGTTAAAACATTTTCTAATAGAGAAAGATGTTTAAAAAAAGAGGACAGATTACGTTATTTATTATTTTAGGAGTTTTAACTTTAGTAGTTTTTTTGGTTTTAATGCAAGTTAGTTCACAAATTAAAAAAGCAAATTTAGATAAAGAAAAAGCTAGTGTTTATCAGAAAGTTTTTGAGAAGGAAGGGTTCCGTCTTTTCATTGAAGATTGTATTGAAGATGAATTGCAAGGTGGTTTAGAATTAATAGGTAAGCAAGGAAGGATTTGGAAAGGTCAACCTGGCGGAACAATGGAATTCATTGACGGGATAAATGGTAAAGAAATACCTGGGGAAGCACAAGAGAATGGTTGATGAGTAGCTTACGGCTATACAAAGAATAATTATGCTGATTTTGGTCACCCTGAAGAAGCTTACCCTTGCAAATCAAATTTAGATCAAGGACCTCATTTTTGTAAATATACTTACCCTAACACTAATTTAAATTTTGGAAAAAGAACAATCCTTACTCTTGGAACAATCCAAAAAGATTTAGGAAATTATCTTGTAACAAAAGTAATGGAATGTGTTCATGAATTTAAAGGAGAAGACATACCTGAAAATTTTGAATTTGAAGATGAAGATTTTGAGATAGAAGTTTCGTTCAGTTCTGAAGGTATCGGCGTAGATTTATTTTATCCAATAAACTTTGAAGTTGAAGGTGAAGAAATTTTTGCTTTATCTGAATTTTCAACTTTTCATCCGACAAAATTTGTAAATTTTCTTGAAGCTACAGTTATCCAACCAAGAAGGCACGATGTTACTTACGTTGATTTTTCTTATAATGCTGAACAATTAAATGACCCAGATAATAGATTTTTTTATGGTCGAGTTAATGATATATCTTCAGAAGATCCTCCTGGAAATAAA
>CAZRHO010000030.1:5298-10231 GCA_964599955.1 uncultured Methanosarcinales archaeon | reverse complement strand
TGAAAGTAAATCAACCATGGAAGTGGTCAAATTTAAAGATTTTTTTACCATCGGTGAAGATATTTCTCCAGGAACCTATACTTTAGATTTAATTGTTGAAGATGCTTTTTCAGGTAAAAAAATAACTTCATCTAAAGAATTTATTGTTGTTGAAGAATATGGGGATGAATATGAAGAAGATGAGTATTAAAAATGGATCTAAAAAAATTTACTTGTTGATGATTTTGTTTCTTTTAATCAGTTCTTTTTCTGTGATGTCTGATGATACTGAATGGAGTTTCATTGTGATTCCAGATACACAATATTATTCACAGCTTTATCCGGAAGTGTTTAAGGCACAAACTAAATGGATCGCAGATAATAAAGATAATTTGAATATAAAATTTGTTTTGCATGTTGGAGATATCACGCAAAGTAATGTTGCTAAGGAGTGGCAAGTTTCTAAAGATGCTATGTCTAGTTTAGATCAAGTAAATTTACCTTATGTTTTATCTACTGGGAATCATGATTATGAAATGACTGGTGTTTCTAATGGAAATACTAAAAATAGGAACACTTTATTTAATAATTATTTTCCTTTATCTAACTACCAAAATAAACCTTGGTTTGGGGGAGTTTATAGTGCAGAACCAAAAAGGTTGGATAGTTCTTACCACAAATTTGAAATTAATGGCCAGAAATGGTTAATTTTATCTTTAGAATTTGGTCCAAGGAATGAAGTAATTACATGGGCTAACCAAATAGTTTCAAGTCATCCAGACCATAAAGTTATTTTATTAACTCATGCTTATCTTTATGGGGACAATACTAGGTATGACTGGAAAAAAAAAGGAAGTAAACAGGGTTCAAATCCACATTCTTATAAAATCTCTAAAATTACAAACAATGTTAATGATGGTGAAGAATTATGGAAAAAACTAGTTTCTAAACATAAGAACTTCGTTATGACTTTTAACGGGCATGTAATTAAACCTCATAATTTTTGGTTTAAGGGTGATGGTTATCGTAGTGATGCTACTTCATTTGGTAACTTTGTTCATCAGATGTTAGTTAATTATCAATTTGCTAGAGTGGATGGAAAAAGAAAAACAGGTTATTTAAGAATTTTAAAAATATCTGATGGAGATAAAGTTACAGTGAAAGATTATTCTCCCGTATTGAATAAGTATAATCAAAAACAAGAGAAAGAATTTTCATTAAAGAAAGGGGGTATTAGTAACACTTTTAATTCTTGTAAGGACTTAAAGATAGGTATTGTTGGGGCTTCAAATACTGTTGGAACTGCATGGACAAAATATCCCCTTATAATTAAAAAAAAATGTCCTAATACCATTGCGGTAGGGAAATCAGGAAAAACTCCTAAAACTATTTTAAACAACCATTTTTTTAATACTAATCAATTAAAAAAATTAGATTTTTTAGTTATTTCACCTTCAGGAAACGGTTTATATGTTAATAAAGTGTGTCATTCTGATGATTTGTATATAGGTCCTGTGAAAGAGATGGCTAAGAGAGCTAAAGAAGCAGGTGTGAAAAAAGTAGCAGTTTTAACTGTTAGTCCAAGGAAAACAAGTTACATAGATTGTGTTCGTCAATTTAATGAATTATTAAAAACAACAAAGTTAAATAGTCCTCATATTGATCATGTTGTAGACATTTATCCTTTGTTAGATGATCCAAATGATCCTGGAAAGTGTCGTTATTGTACAGATTCTGATCAACTTCATTGGTCAATTCCTCCCGGGCCAGAACTTGTTGCTAATGAAGTTGTTAAAGTTTTATCTGAAGGTACATTTAGTTTAAGTGGCATTTCTTCTATCTCTGAAGATAAAGTTTTAATGATTGGAGATTCTCATTCTGCTCATTATCATTATGGTAAACACTTACATAATTTATTAAAGGATTCTGGTCTTAAAGTTAAATCTTATGGGATTGGTGCTACTACATCTAAGAGTTGGTTTAATGGGGTAAAAGGAACTGATAAAAAGATATCAAGCATTTATGTTGATGAGCAAGGTATAATTAGTTCTCTTTCAAAATCAACCACTTATTCTTTACAAGATTTAAAAAATTCTTATAATCCTAATCTTGTTATTATATCTCTTGGAACAAATGCAATAGGAAAACCAGAGAATCATTATGCTAATTATGTGGGCCCATTAGCAAAGGTAGCATCTACTAGTGCAAAATGTTATTGGGTAGGTCCACCTAAAAATAAGAGAGACGGGATGGAAGATTTTCAAGGAACTGCAGAAAAAATTAAGAGTGCTGTTGAGAATAACGGATGTACTTTTATTGATTCCATCCCTTTAAGTAATGATGCACTTCTAAGTAGCGATAGAATTCATTATAGTAAAACAGGTGGTCAAAATTGGGCTCAAAAAATTTTCACTAAGTTAAATCTAGGGGTTTCTATAACTTCTAGTTCACCTTCTCCGCCTCCTATTCAGAGTTCTCCAACTACAGTTAAAAGTCAAAATTGTAATAATCAACAAACTTGTAAAAATATTGATGAAGCTTGGTTGAAAGTAAGTAATTTAATAGGGGGGCCTCTTTCTGGAAAGATATGGGGTACAAAATCTAACTCTCCTAAAAATTATAATCAAATTTATTCTGGAAATTATAATCCTCCTGTTCAAA
This sequence comes from uncultured Methanosarcinales archaeon, assembly GCA_964599955.1. Lineage (GTDB taxonomy): Archaea > Nanobdellota > Nanobdellia > Woesearchaeales > GW2011-AR9 > CAZRHO01. The sequence continues at coordinate 7,591 of CAZRHO010000030.1, read as the reverse complement.
CGACTAAACCAAAAGGCGGTTTTACTCAAGGAAGTAGTTCAAGTTTTACTGGACCAGATCTTTGGTGCAATGGTAATGAAGGTTTACCAGGTACTACTTATCAAAATAGAATTAAGACTGTAGCTTGGAATTCAGACGGGAAAACTTTAGAACAAGTAGCTATAGAAGTTGCAAATGATAAAAAGATGCATCCTGCTTTATTAGCAAGTCATATGGTTCATGAATCTAGTATGAAGGTAGGACCTCATTGTACTGATGATCAAGGTGTTCAAAAAAGTGCCCTTACGGGTTGTGGTTGGCCTGGAAGTTGTGCAGGGTCAAGTGGATCTGCAAATCATTGTAGTTGTTCTGGATCAAGTGTTGTTTCTGATAAATCTCAGTTACAATGTACTGCTGCAAAAACTTATTTAAAAAATGGTAAACTTAAAGAAACTGGTTCTTATAGTGGTTGTAATCAATACATGAATGATTTAGATAATAGATGGAAATGTGTTTTATGTGTTTATGTTGCAGGAACTCCTTCTACTACTTGTAAATATGCTGCAGGTATCAAGACAACTTATTGTAAATGGAAAAATTACTTTGATCAAAAAGGAGTAGGTTCAGGGAGGTCAGCAGGAGTAAATTAAAAATGAAGTTGAATAAGATAAATTTATTGTTTTACTACGTTCTTATAATTAGTATGTTGTGTTTTTCTACTGTTGCAATTAATGAAGAATCTATCAGCGGTAAATCAAGTGACGTTAAAGTTTATTCTTATAGTAGTAGTTGTACTGGGGCTGGAAAACAAACTGTAATTTATAATAACAACGGGAATTTAAACACTGCTTATTTTTTTATGCATGGGGATGATTCACCTGGTTCAAAAACTTATTGTACAGGTTATTATAATTTATGTAAACGTTCAGAAGATAACTCTGGTTCTTTATTTGTTGGTTTGAAGATGAAAGCTAAAGGTAATGAAAATTGGATTGGAGATTTTGATTTTTCTTGTTTGTATAATGAGGCTAAAGTAAAAATTCAGGAAATTGGAAAAACAGTTCCTACTCAAACAATTTTGGCTGGTTTCAGTGGTGGAGGAAATGCATTAAAGAAGATATATAGTAATAATCAACAACCTTCAAATGTTAAAGCCACTATCTTTTTCGATGCTTGTTATGGTTCCTGGTGTAAATATGTTGCTGATAAAGAAACTTCAGTAAGGGGAAAAATTTATGCTTATTCTGATGAAGTAAAAACTCTTACTAACATGAAAAAAATCAAGGGTTCTCCTTCTGTTAGGTTAGTTGATAGTAATAAGATGGGCCATTCTGAAGTTCCTAAAAATTGTTTTAATGATCATTTAAATCAGGATCTTTGTCAAGGAAAAGGTAAATTGATTGGAAATGTTGCATCTGCTAGTGGTGCAAATAATGTAAATTTAGTTTTTGCAGGAGATGGGACTTCTATTGATAAGAGTTCAAACCCTTTTATAAATTTTCAATCTGTCTTTCAGAGTTCATTAACATTCATGAATCTTGAAACTATAATCACAGAACAACCTTATCAAGATTATATGGTTGAAGGTTCAGGGAAAGCAAAATATCATTTTAGAATTCTTCCAAAAAATGCAGATTATATTAAAAATTCAGGGATAAATGTTGTTAGTTTAGCTAATAATCATGCTGGCGATTTTGGTAAACAGGGACTGAAAGATACAATTAATTATCTAGAAAGTAAAAATATTGCTTATTGTGGTGCTACTAAAAATGAAGGGGGGGATATTCCTCCAAAAATATTAGATTATAATGGTGTTAAAATTGGTTTTATTTGTTATACTCAATATGTCAATCAACATGATAATCCACAATATTGTGGTAATGTAGGTAACATGGTTGCAATTTATAATTCTCAAAAGCTTAGTAATGATATTCAAAAAGCTAAAAGTAATGGTGCAGATTTTATTGTAGTTTCTTTTCATTGGGGAAAAGTACAGGATGTTGCTACATCTCAACAAGTAGATGCTTCACGTTTAGCTATCAATAAAGGTGCAGACTTAGTTGTTAGTCATGGGCCACATAGGGTACAGGGGATAGAATTAATACCTAAGGATGGTACTAACAAACCAATTGTTCATAGTTTAGGGAACTTTGTTTCAGGTAGGGGTAAGGAAAACCCTAAAGTGTCAAAATTGGGATTTGGTGGAGAAAGTGGTAAAGCAATTGTTTATTTAGCAAATGTTGGTAAGGGTGGTAAAATTTTTTCACAGAACATTTATCCAGTAGATCTTAGCAATGGTATCCCTCGTCTTGCA
>CAZRHO010000030.1:0-5288 GCA_964599955.1 uncultured Methanosarcinales archaeon | reverse complement strand
GGATATCCTAATGGGTACAAGGGAGGTTATGTTTCTATTGCACACACTCCAACTTCAAGTGGATTTTCTCCAGGTGTTACTTCTGCAAATGTAGTTTCAGGTTATAATCAAAATTCTCAAATGTCTTCCAATGAAGGTTGTAAGGATCAAAAGACTTGTAAAAATATTGATGAAGCATGGTTGAAAGTAAGTAACCTTATTGGTGGTCCTTTATCAGGTAAAGTTTGGGACACAAAAACTAATACTCCAAAAGATTTCAATGAAGTTCATGTTCCCCCTCCAACTCCAACTCCTACTCCAACTCCTACTCCAACTCCTACTCCAACTCCTACTCCAACTCCTATTGGAAATCTTGCTGATTGTAAGGTAACTCCTATTAATTCTCCAAGTTCTGAAGCCGTAGGTAAATCAAACGATGGTTCATTAAAGAATGGCGTTCTTCTAAGAGGTAGTCCTAGCAAATATTTGATTGTTCTTAAGGGTGATAAGAGAGGGGAACATTCATATGGGACACAAGAGTTAGTAAATTTATTAGAATATTCTGCGTGTTACATGGGTAAAAAATATAATAATGTTAAAACAAAAATACATGATTTAAGTTTAAAGAACGGTGGTAATTTTGATCCCCCTCACAGTAGTCATCAGTCTGGTTTAGATGTTGATATGGGTTTTTATATTTACGATAAGGGCATTTACAAACCTTATTTCAGGAAGGTTTGTACTCTTATTCCGAATTCTGATAGAAAAGATTGTGATGGGTTTAGACCAGATTTTAATAATCCTCAAGCTCTTGATGCTAATTGGGATTTTATTAAGACCATTCAAGATATGTATGATATTAGGTTTATTTTTATTAATGGCGGAATCTATAAATTACTTAAAAAACATGTTGATAATCATCATCCAGGAGAATGGAGTAAATATAGCCAAGTAATAAAAAAAGACTTTACTGCCCACCATGATCATTATCACATTAGAATTAAATGTCCTAAAGGTGACAATGATTGTAACTCTGGTCATGATAGTCGTTCTAATAAGGACGGGGTTTTTGTTGGAGGTTTACAAGTGGTAAAAACTAATGTTCCTTCAAAACCGGCAGAAACATCTTTAGGTATTGTTGAAGGAATTCTTAGTTATTCAAGTAAAAAAACTGAATCTAGTAACCAATTATTAAATGCAGTTGCTAATGAATTTTCACAAGCTGAAATGATTGAAATTGGTAAGTCGGTTGAAAATAGACCTATAAATGCATTAAAAATTTCTACTTCAGGTAGTTCATATCGTCCATCTATTTTTGTAAATTGTGCTCACCATTCTAACGAAAGAATAACTCCAGAATATTGTTTTCAAATTATTAATGACCTTTTAGGAACTGATAAAGGGAAAGGTTATATTGAGAAGTTTGATTTTTGGGTAGTGCCTATTGTTAATGTTGATCGTATATCCAGAAAAAATGCAAATGGTGTTAACCTTAATAGAAATTATCCTTTTAAATGGGGTATTTCAGACAGTCATAATAGTGGGAATAAAGGAAGTGGAAATTATTTTGGCCCATCTTCTGCTTCGGAGCCTGAAGTTAAAGCAATAATGAATTTAGTTAAAAAAGAACGTCCTGCAATTGCTTTATCATTTCATTGTTGTGGTGCTAATGAGGGAAGAATTCTTTCTGGTTATACTACTCACCCTAAAACGAAAGATCCGGAACCCCATATTCAAAAAGAATTCGCAAAGGTAATGGCACAATATTCTAAAAGTAAAGTTGGGAGTAGTACTAAATATGTTCTTAGGCAGAAGCTTTATTTTGTTAGTGGCGGTGATCAAGATTGGTATAGTCAACAAGGGTCTATTGCTATTTTACCAGAAGCTCCAAGTAGACAGGGTAGAACTACTAAAAAATATTATCGTGAAGTTTCTTTAGGTTTTATGCCTGGTTTTTGGGCAGTATTAGACCATTATTTAAAATCACCTCGAGTTAAAGTAAATGCCCTTGCAGGAACCAAAGTTATGGCTAAAGGTATAACTTATCACGAAGGTGAAGAATTTACAACTGACCCTATACATAATATTAGGGAAGTAGTTTTACCTAATTTTGGAGAACATACAATAATAGTTGGTGACAAAGAAAGAACAGTAAATGTGCAAAGTGGTCAAGTTGCAAAGATATCTTAAAAAATAAATTAATTCATCGGTTCTTTTGTATAAGTTCTTCAACCATTTCAAGAATTTTATGGGGATTGTTAATATCTTTAATGGCAAAAGTGTTCCCTCCTCCACCTTTCAAATAAATGGTTCCATAACTTAACAGCCTTTGTAACCTGGTTTGTTTTATGTTTAGATCTGGAACAAAACCTAATGGGTGAAAATAAACATTTTTTTTATCATGTTTAAAAATTCCTTCAATTATTGTTAATTTTTTTGGAAAGAATTTATATCTTGTCATCATCCTTGAAGTTTCTGCAGTAATTAAAGCTATAAATGCTAAGGAGTAAGCAATGTTCGAAATAAATGGTTTTAATGTAACTCCTTTTAATGTGATTATTACTAATAAACTTAATATAAACACTGCACAACCATATTCTACTAAGAAAGCTTTCCTGGTTTTTTTCAATACTTTAAGAACATTTTCTTTATGCTCACTTTTTTTTGTTTCCTGAAGGTTTTTCGGGATCGATTTTAGGCTTTCCTCTTTTTCATTCATGAAAATATACATTCACTAAAACTTTAAATACTTTGTGGGGTGTTTTTAACCTATATGCCTGAATTGCCTGAAGTAGAAACAGTTGTAAGACAATTAAATGAAAAAGTTTCTGGAAAAGAGATAGTTAAATTAGATATTTTAGATGAAAAATTTGTTGATTCAAAAATTAAGAAAATTCTTCCAATAAAAATAAATAAAGTGGATAGAAGAGGGAAATCAATAATTTTTAACTTAAGTGAGGGTCAATTTTTATTAGCTCACTTAAGAATGACCGGTCATTTTCATTTTGTAGATCAAGAAATGGATGGTGATTCAAATGATTCTTATCTGAATTATATGGTGGCAAAAATATTTTTCAAAGATAAATCTTTCTTAACTCACAATTCTATTAGGAGATTTGGTTCATTGAAATTATTAAACCAAAAGGAATTAAATAAGGAATTATCTAAATTAGGTCCGGAACCTCTTGAAAAATCTTTTACTAAAGAGTTATTTTATCAAATAATTTCTTCTTTTCCTAATTCTAATTTGAAAAATAAATTGTTAGATCAAAAATTAATTGCAGGGATAGGGAATATTTATGCACAAGAAGCTTTATATCATGCAAAAATTCATCCAGAAAGAAAAGTAGGACAAATATCTAAAAATAAATTTTTTAAATTGCATGAAGAGTTACAAAGAATTTTAAAATTATCAATTGAAAATAATGGTACAACAGTACAGGATTACGCTCATATCGATGGCAAAGGTGAATTCCAAGATCTTTTGGCTGTTTATGGGAAAGATAAGTGTCCTAAAAAGCACCAATTAAGTAAAATTAATATAGGTGGCAGGGGTACTTATTATTGTAGCATTTGTCAGGAATAAAGAATTAATTAAATAATGGTTATTAAAAAAATAATTGATAAAGTTAAAAAAAAGCTAACTGATAAAAAATATTCTAATCGTCATTTAAAATTTTATCATGAAAATAAAAATCGATTAATAAAAGAACGTCAAAATAAATATCATCAAAAAAGAAAATTTGGGGTTTGTGTCAGATGTAAAAAACAAGTTGTCCCTGGGATTGTTTTTTGTGAATATCATCAAAATAAGCAGAAAGAATATAATCAGAAAGCAAGAAGGAAATCAAGATATTTTTAGTAATTTAAATTTTATCTATTTTGAAATTTATTAATGTCTTTTATTTTTCCAAATTTGAAAGTTTTTTCATTTCCAACAACAAATACTTTAAAATCATCTGTGTTTTTTAAGAAAGGACTTAACATTCTTTGTTCTAAAACATTTGTTCCTTCTAAAAGAGGATTAAAACTAGGTACAGCAATTAATTCTTTATCTTCCCATTTGCCTTTCAGGAAACATTTGTACTTTTCCCATTTACTTGCTTCCCTGATAGTTATTGCAGGATGTTCATGCCCAATGATTATCTTTTTTGCATCTGTTTCAACTAATTCATCCCCATGGACAATTAGTATGTTTCTTACTTTATAACTTTCAACAACTTTCACATTTCTTTTATCTGCAATTGGTTTAATAATTGGATCATGGTTACCTTTGATAATTATTACTTCTTTTACATTTTTTAATAAAAGATCTAAGAATTCTAATACTTCTTTCCATTCTCTTTGTAAGATTTTTCCAAATACATGTTTAAGGTCCCCGTTGATTATAACTTTATTTGGGTTTGTTTTGTCAAGCATTTTTTTAATTTGTTCACTTATGCTTTTTAATTGAAATCTCGGTACTAAAATGCCTTTACGGTGTAGTTCTTGTTCATAGCCAATGTGTAGGTCATTGATTATTAGAATTTTTTCTTTTTTAATAAAAAGACCAGAATTAACAATCTTTATCCCTGGTAAAATCTCCATTTTATTTTCATGTAAAGAAATATTTATAAAGAGTGTGCTTACTTTTAGTCTTATGCCCCAGTAGCTTAGCGGTTAGAGTGATCGGCTGTTAACCGATTGGTCGCAGGTTCAAATCCTGCCTGGGGCGCCATTTTTCTACTGTTTTTGATCTGCTTTTTGTATAAATCGATGGGCCCTATTAATATTTAATTAAGAAAGTCCTAATAAGAATATGAACCCAGAAAGTGAAATAAGTATTTACCCAGCTGTAAAAAATAAATTAATTCTTATTCTTCTGGATGTAATCTTCTCTGAACTTCATCCATTCATCATAATCAGATTTAGCAGTTTTAGCGAACTTTTTATCGTTAAGAACTAACATTGTACCTACAGTAATATCGTAACCAACTTCAACACCTTTTGTTTGTAAGAATGCGTGACGTGGTTTGATACGTTTATCTAAAGAATAAGCTACTAATGCAGGCATCTTTTCAATATCTGAAATTGTAGCGTAACATTCATTAGTTAAATATTCAACAGTAGGTTTCAAATTATCTTCAATGCTGTAGGATAATATCTGTGGAAGTTTAGTTACAACTTTACCAATATCAGTCACACCTAACTTTTCCAAACAATCAACAGTAGGTTGCAAATTATCTTCAATACTTAAGGATAATATATTTGGAAGTCTAGTTACAACTTTACCAATATCAGTTACACCTAACTCTTTCAAATAATCAACA
>CAZRHO010000029.1:8447-10591 GCA_964599955.1 uncultured Methanosarcinales archaeon | reverse complement strand
TCAGGATCAATTTTGTACGATTCAGCAGGTACTGAAAACATCATATTCAGAAAAATTAATCTTAGAAGAAAAGGTTGCCTTATCTCATTAATTGGAGTTAATGGTAGTGGCAAGACAACTTTAGCCAATGAAGTTCTGAAAGCATATCGACCATTAACTGATTCTGTTTCAGGACAAAAAGGTTATTATTTCGGATGGGTTCCATTTACTCCTTGGGCTAAATTCTTATCTAATAAATTAAAGAAAAAAAATGTCAAATTATTCAGAGAAATAAATGAAACCAAAAAGATTAAAAGAAATATAATAAAAGATGAGATCTTCTTCATTTGTAATTATATTGAATATCTAATTAGATATTTATTTGTAATATACCCACAATTAAGAAAAAACAAATTGGTTGTTACAGACAGGTATTTTTATGATTTATATGGACAATATAATAATTCAGAAAAAAGTTCTTTTTTACCTAAATTATTACTGTATTTCCCTAAACCTGATTATACTTTCGTTTTAGATGCCCCCTTAGATTCCATCATCAAAAGAGATAAAAATACGAAAGTCATGCATAAGGATGTCAAAAAAGACAAGATTAGAACAGTTCATGATAGAGATTATCTTTTAAAGCAAAAAAGAAGATACGATTTTATTCTTAAAAAAATTAAAGCTAATTTAATAGATACAAATGAAAAATTAATTATAAATAAAAGAAAGATCATCAAATTTTCTTGGAAAACTATTTCAAAATGACAGTTAATAGCTTATTAGTAGGATGGAATAACAAAAAAATTCACAAGGAAAAGAGTTTTGATGAAATTTTTGAATTAGAAGGTATCCCTATTTGGTGGTTTCTTAAAAGAATAATAATACCGGATGTTCTTCCAAAACAGTTAGGAAATTTTGATTTTTATAAAGGAATGAATAAATTATCAATTCAAAAAAAAATTTATTATTATCTTAATTCATTAATTTTTCCAAAATATATTATACATAAAGAAAAAAGAAAAATAGCTCTTCATTCAAAATTACAAAAAACTTCTGATAAAGAAAAAGTTCTCTTCTTAACCTTCACAAACCACATCAATAAAGACGGGACCTATTTTAGAATAAATGACATTATTAACGAATTTAATAAAAATAATGATTTAGATCCTTTTATCTTGTGCTGTAACCCATTATCTAGTAAGAATTATAATAAATTGAAAGATAAAAATAATCTTTATAATTATTTTAATGAAGAATTATCTGAAAAAGCAAAAATAAAATCTAATGAATTACACCAATTATGGAAAGACATTCCAAACAAGACTAAATATGAAATGTTATATGAGGGAAAAACTTCATACTGGCCTTTCCTTAAATACGCTTTTAATTCTTTTTTATCAAAAGAGTTTCTTTATATTTTAACATTATATTTTGAAATTTTCAAGAAGATACTAGTTGAAGAAAAAATTAAAATATGTACTTTAACCTCACAAAATAGTTTGCATGAAAAATGTTTACTTGCAGCATCCAAATCAATAAAAATACCAACCATCCTGATACAACATGGAACTTTAAATGAACCAAAGATAAATCCTGATTTGATTTATAATACTAAATTGGCTGTATTTAGCGATTCACGAAAGGAAGGGTTGATTAAATTAGGTGTTAATGAGAAAGATATTGTAGTTACAGGAGCAGTTATCTTTGATGAGATTTATAATTACTTAAATAAAGCTAATATTAAAAATAATGAAAATAATTTAAAAATATTTATTGTAACAAGCCCAGCCATTGAAAGTAAACAAATAAGTGGGAAAAAATATTGGTCAATATTTGAAAAAATTCTTTCTGATTTAAACAAGGTTCCTAGAACAAAAGTAATTATTAAGTTGCATCCGAGAGAGAAAGGTATTGAAGAATATAAAAGGATAATTAAAAAAAATAATTGGAACAATATAAACATTGTTCAGGATAATAGAAGAAATAAATTTTATTCATTATTATCAAAATGCGATATTTTTATTCACTTTAATTCAACTGCTGCATTGGAAGCAATGATTTTAGACAAACCTACAATAACGGTAGAAATAACCAAAGGTAATAAAGAATCAATTACTAAAAAGAATGGCTGTGCAATTGAAGCTAACGAAGAATCTGATTTT
>CAZRHO010000029.1:0-8437 GCA_964599955.1 uncultured Methanosarcinales archaeon | reverse complement strand
ATTGAAATAGCCATAAATACTAAAGAACAATTAAAAATTAAAAGAAAAATGTTTGCAGAAAAACTAGCAGGAAAAATTGATGGAAAAGCATATCAAAGAGTATCCAAGCTAATATATGAATTAGTTGATGATAAAACATTTAAATAGATCATCTAAAAAGTAAGATATGGGACAAATATCATGCTTATTATGTCATTCTAATGATTGTTCAAAAGCAACATATAAAGAAAAGGATAAGATTACTAAAGAACCTGTACAATATTATTCCTGTGATTGGTGTAATGTTGAATTTGTTTATCCACAAGGTTTAGAAAATTTAGAGGAAATTTATGAAAAAGGAATTGGAGAAAAATTTGGTATAAAACAGAAACTAATGTTTAGATTACCATTCTCATTTCGTCACAAAGGAGTGTTTCATTTTTTAGATCATTTGCCGCGTGGAACATTGATGGACGTCGGCTGTAAAGAAGGAAAATTAACTTGGTTATTAAAAAGAAAAGGTTGGAAAGTAATGGGTGTTGAACCGACTGATTTTTTTGCAAATTTTGGTAGAAAAGTATATAATTTAAGAATTGAAAACAAATTTCTACAAGATATATCATTAGATTATAAATTCGACTTAATAGTTTTGTCTGCCATCCTTGAACATGTCAAAGACCAAATAGATTTTTTACAACAAGCAATAAGGTTTATGAAAAAAGAAGGACAGATTTTTATTAGAATACCTCATGACAAAAGTAAATGGCATGCAGCAACTCACTTATTTATACATTCTGCTAAAAGCATTAACCATACAATTGAAAAAGCAGGTTTATATATAACAAAAATGGATGTTGTGGGTAGAGAATTTTTTATTCTAGCTAAAAAAAGATGAAATATTGTAAAAAATGTGTACAACCGGACACAAGACCAGGAATAAGTTTCAATGAAAAAGACATTTGTCCAGGGTGTCAATATTTCACAAAATCTGACGGAATAGATTGGGATCACAGAGGAGAAGAATTAAAACAATTAATTGATTTTGGTAAAAAAAATAATGTTTCTGGTTACGATTGTATCATAGGGGTCAGTGGTGGTAAAGATAGTTTACGTCAAGCTGTTTATGTTAAAGAAGAATTAGGTTTAAAACCTTTACTTATATGTTGTGTTTACCCACCAGAACAACAAACAGAGATAGGCGCATATAATCTTGGGAATATGATCAAACAAGGCTTTGATTGTATTACAATTGCACCAGCTCCAAAAACTTCAAAAAAACTTATGAAAAAGGCTTTTTTAGAATTTGGTAATTGTTACAAAGCAACAGAAATGGCTTTGTATGCAAGCATACCTATCTTTTCTATAGCTTATCACATTCCCTTATCGTTTCTAGGAGAAAACCCCGCTATTCAATTAGGAGATTTAGGGGTTGGTTCAATAGATTCCAATGCAAATAAAATGAAAAATTCTAATACGATTGCTAGTGGTCCGACTCCATTGTTTCATGATAATATATCTAAAAAAGATACATTAAGTTATCATTATCCGACTGATGAAGAGATGGGATGGGCAAATTTAAAAATTGTTTATTTAGGATATTTTTGGCCAAATTTTAACAAAATCGAAAATGCAGAATTTTCTATAGCCAGAGGATTAAAAATTAGAGAAGAAACTCCAGAGAACATGGGTGCTTTACATACTTTTGAGTCATTAGATGAGGACTTTATTTTTGTTAATCAAATGTTAAAATATTTGAAATATAGTTTTGGAAAAGTAACTGATGAAGTTTGTGAAGAAATTAGAAATAAAAGAATGACACGTGAAGAAGCTATTTATTTAGTAGAAAAATATGATGGAAAATGTGGTGATAAATACATTAAAAGATTTTGTCAATATATAGGTATAAATAAAGAAACTTTTTGGGAAACAGCGGAGAGATATGTTAACCAAGAATTTTTAATGAAAAATCAAGAAGGGAGATGGGTTCTGAAAGAATCAATTCCAAAATAAATATTAAAAATAACCAGGCCAAAATGATTGTTAAAAATCCAATGTTTAAGAAGAAGATATTAATAATAGATTATGGAGTCGGGAATCACCTATCAATAATAAATACGCTCAAACATCTAAGATATAATTTTTTAGTATCAAATAAAATAAAAGATATTAAAGAAGCAGATTGTTATATTCTTCCAGGAGTTGGAGCTTTTAATGAAGCAATGAAAAATTTAAATCAATTAGGAATCATAAGCACGTTGCAAAATGAAGTCTTAATTAAAAAAAAACCATTGTTAGGAATTTGCTTAGGTATGCAAATATTAGTTGATTCATCAGAAGAGAAGGGATATCACCAAGGCCTAGGGTTTATACCAGGAAAAGTTATAAAAATAGAAGAAGAGAAAGAATTAAAAGTACCCCACGTTGGTTGGAATTGTTTAAATGTAAAAAATCATTATCCTCTTTTCTCTAAAAATATTAAATCCAATAATTTTAAACCTCATTTTTACTTTGATCATAGTTACCAAGTAAAATGTGAAAAAAGATTTGTTTCCGCTACCTGTAATTACTCTTATGAGATCATAGCTGCAATTCAAAATGAGAATATTTTTGGAGTACAATTCCATCCTGAAAAAAGTCAGATCAATGGATTTAAATTATATAGGGGGTTCTTGGATTATGTTTCTACAGTCAACTAACGACCTTAAAAAAAGATTAGTCGCCGTACTAACTATTAAAAATGGGATTGTTGTACAAAGCATAAATTTTAAGAGATATTTGCCTATAGGAAAACCGGAAATTGCAATTGAATTTCTTAACAAATGGGGTATTGACGAGATTATTTTATTAGACTTAGATGCCACTTATAAAAAAAGTGGACCAGACTTTGAACTGATAAAATATGTTTCCAAGAAATGTTTTGTTCCTCTTACTGTAGGAGGAGGGATTAATGACTTACAAAAGATGAGAGAGTTAATAAAAAAAGGAGCAGATAAGATTTCAATTAATACCGTAGCAATTAAAAATCCAACTATTATAAAAGAAGCTGCAAACATTCTAGGCAATCAGTGTATTGTTGTTTCAATAGATGTAAAGAAAAATGAATCAAATAATTATGAAATCTACTTAAATTCTGGTAAGAATAAAACAGGAATTGATCCTTTTCAGTTTGCTAAACAAGCTGAAGAATTAGGAGCCGGAGAAATCCTAATTAACTCTATTGATAAAGATGGTTCTAAAGAAGGCTACGACATTGAATTAATAGATAAAATATCTAAAATTGTTTCAATCCCTGTCATAGCCTGTGGCGGTGTCGGTTATCCAAAACATATCATAGAAGGAATAAATAAAACCAATGCTAGTGCTTTTGCAGCAGGAAATTATTTTCATTTTACTGAGCATAGTGTTATCACAACAAAAGCTTATTTAAAACTAAGCGAGATTAGTAAAAAACAGAAATTTCGTTTAGATAGTAATTCTAATTATGAAAAGTTTTCTTTTGATGAGAATGGTAGAGTTAATAGAAAAGACGATCAATACTTAGATCAAATTAGATTCGAATATGAGAAAGAGGAAGAGATATGAGATATTGTAAAAGGTGCTTATATCCAGAGAATCATCCTTTGAATATAACTTTTGATAATAAAGGAATATGTAGTGGTTGTCTTGTACATGAAGAAAAAGATCAGCTAAATTGGGAAGAAAGAGAAAATATACTAAAAGAAATCCTAGAGAAATACAAAAACAAATCAGAAAGTAATTATGATTGTATTATTCCAATTAGTGGTGCTAGAGATTCTTATTTTATAGTCCACATGATTAAGAACGTATATGGTATGAACCCCTTATTAGTCACATACAACAAACATTATAATACAGAATTAGGTATTAGAAATTTAGCTTATTTGAGAACTATTTTTGATTGTGATCTAATGACTTTAACTATAAATCCAAAAACAGTTAAAAAAATAACAGCAGTTACATTATCTAAATTTGGCAGTATGTATTGGCATTGTTTAGCCGGCCAAACAGTCTTTCCCGTTCAAGTTGCAGTACGATTCAAAATTCCATTGATTATTTGGGGAGCCCATCAAGGAAATGATCAAGTAGGAATGTTTTCTCATCTAGATGAAGTTGAGATGACAAGAAAATATCGAAAAGAACATGATTTGATGGGTTTCGAAGCAGAAGATTTAATCGATCCTTGGTCTAGCCTACATAAAGAAGATTTGCGTCAATTCTTTTACCCACACGATAAAGAAATAGAAAAAGTAGGTGTAAGAGGAATCTACCTAAACAACTACGTTCGTTGGGATTCAAAAAAACAACATGAAAAAATGATTCAATTATACAATTACGAAACATTCAATCAAGAGAGGACATTTGATACATACAACGATGTTGATTGTTGGCATTACTCTGACTTGCATGATTATATTAAATTCTTAAAATGGGGATACGGTAAAGTTACAGATCATGCTTGTAGAGAAATTAGGTTAAAAAGATTGACAAGAGAAGCAGGAATAAATCTAGTAAAAAAATATCAAAAAAATGAACCTAAAACACTTGAAATATTTCTAGATTGGATTGGTATAACTAAGGAAGGTTTTTATTATTTTATTAATAAACATAGAGATCCAAAAATATGGTCTAAAAATGAGAAGGTGGAATGGATTCTTAAAGATTCAATTATCAATCACGAATTTGATTCAGAAGTAGATGAAGTAAAACTTAACTTAGAAGAAAAAGAATGTAATTTTCAATTAACACCTTTGAAATCTCCAACCCTATCTAAAAAATATGTTCTTATCGGTCGTGGTTATGTAGATACACCTGGAGATGGCATTCTCTAGAGGTCTTAGTTCAAAGACTGAAGAAAAATTGATTAGCTAATCATTTAACCAGCTCATTGTATCACCCGTTCTCTCATTGAACCAAGTATCACAATTTAAGCAAAAAAAGCGCGCAAACCCATTTCTTTCAGACCCTCTCTTAATAATAGTATATTTTCCTTCTATTTTTTTTCTGGAGACATTACAAGAAGGACAAATACAATAGATTAAATTTTCAAGACGATAATTTGATTTCTCCATTCAATATTCACTCAAAACGATTAATTGATCAGTTATAAAATATAATGAAAAATAGTTCAAGATTTAAAGCGCGCATAATTTCTTAAAGTTTATAAATGAAAGTTTTGAGATAATGATTATAATAATTAAAGAAATTTAATTAAAAATATTATTTAAGGTGATTTAATGAATCTAAAAAAACAATTAAAGACAGGACATAAAAAATT
The DNA here is from genome assembly GCA_964599955.1 of uncultured Methanosarcinales archaeon. GTDB lineage: Archaea > Nanobdellota > Nanobdellia > Woesearchaeales > GW2011-AR9 > CAZRHO01. The sequence continues at coordinate 3,162 of CAZRHO010000029.1, read as the reverse complement.
AGGAATTTGGGGTTTAGGATATATTGGTTTCTCATCAACAGCTTATTTTGCACGTGCGGGTGTAACATGTATTGGAACCGATATCAGTGAAAGAAGAGTAGATGACGTAAATAACGGCAGGGTTACTATACCAAACCTGGATTTCTGGTTAGGATTTAACACTAAACCCTTAGCTGAAAATAAAAGAATGCAAGCTACTACTAACTGGCAAGAATTAATTAATAAAGATGTAGCAGTTCATTTAATAACAATCCCAACAGAAATGGGAGGAAAACCATACCATGACATCTTAATAGATGTAATTAATAAAATAAGTCAATTCAAAAATATAGAAACAGAACAACCACCTTTAGTTATTGTTGAAAGTACATTAACTCCAACAATAGCTGATTCATTAGTTATCCCCCTATTTGAAAACAATGGATTGAAAGTTGGCAAAGATATTCTTTTAGGAGTGGCACCTAGAAGAGATTGGTTCACTTCACCAGACAAAAGCCTAAAAACATTACCAAGGGTTGTTGGAGGAACTACTTCTGAAACAACTGATATAATGGCGGGAGTATTAGGGATAATTTGTGATACTATCATAAAAGCTCATGACCACAAACATGCGGCCATTGTCAAGAGTGTTGAAAATGCATATAGACAATTAGAGATTACCTTCGCTAATCAACTTTCTCACGCATACCCAAACATGGACATGACTAATGTTTTAGAGATGGTAGGGACAAAATGGAATATTGGAACTTATCATCCTTCCTTTGGGACAGGGGGATATTGCATACCATTAGCACCGCAATATGTTTTAGAAGGAGCTAAACATCCTGAAAAATTAACTTTAATTAAGGAATCTCTACGTACTGATTTTTCTCAACCAGAATTGGTTGCAAATAGTATCGTAAATAGAGGAGCTAGTAAGGTAGCAATCTTAGGAATAACATATACAGGGGACCTAAAAGTAGATGCATTAAGTCCAGCCATTCCAATTATTAAAAATCTTAAGAATAAAGGAATTGATGTTAAAGTTAACGACCCTTATTACAAAGAAGAAGAAGTACTCAAACTTACTAATTGTGAAACAATAAAGTTTCCAGAGGGATTAGAAGATAGAGATACAATTTTAATAGTCTCATCTCATATGAAATATAAGTTCACAGACACTAAAAAAATCTTAAAAAATTTAACTAACACAAAATTAATATTAGATAATATGGGTGCTTGGAACGATATTCATTTCCCAGAAGAAATAAAATATTATGAAGCAGGCCATGCTAATTGGCTTGAGGATTAATTTAAAAAAGTAGGACTCCTTTTTATGAAGATATCCATTGCACAAATAAACCCAACAGTTGGGAATATTGAAAGTAATAAAGCTAAAATTATTGATAACATAAAAAAGTCTAATGGAGAGTTAATTGTTTTTCCAGAATTAGTAATTACTGGTTACCCGCCAAAAGACCTTCTAATAAAGAAAAAATTCATTGAGTCTAACATAAACGCAGTAAAAGAAATTGCAAAAGTATGTGAAGACAAATATGCTGTAGTTGGTTTTGTTAATCTTAAAAATGGTAAACTTTACAATGCAGCAGCACTATTAGGGAAAAGTAAAGTATTACATATTGAACATAAAATAAATTTGCCAAATTATGATGTCTTCGATGAAAAAAGATACTTTACCCCTGGTGATGAAAGTTCTGTTTTTGAAATAGATGGTTATAAAATAGGAGTAAACATTTGTGAAGACATCTGGGTACCTCAAATTTGTAAAGAACAAAGAAATAAAGGAGCAAATCTGATTATAAACATATCTGCTTCTCCATTTCATATTAAGAAATGGAAACAAAGAGAAGAATTGTTATCTAAAAGAGCTAAAGAGATTAATTTACCAATCATTTACGCAAATCTCGTTGGTGGGCAAGATGATTTAGTATTTGATGGGAGAAGTTACTTTTTTAACAACGAAGGAAAGAAAATTTCTGAAGCAAAAAGTTTTGAAGAAGATCTTGTAGAAATCGATTTACTCGAAAAAGAATTTCCTAACCCCAATCAAAACCCACATGAAACTGAAAAAGAAACTAAAGAGATCTATGAAGCCTTAATTTTAGGATTAAAAGATTACGTTCAGAAGAACGGTTTTAAAAAAGTAATAATAGGGTTAAGTGGAGGCATAGACTCCGCTTTAACTGCAGCAATTGCTGTTAAAGCGCTTGGGAAAGAAAACGTATTAGGAATAACTATGCCCAGTAAATTTTCTTCAAAAGGCAGTGTTGATGACTCCATTGAATTAGCAAAAAACTTAGAAATAAATTGTGAAACAATACCAATTAAAGATGCTTATGACACATATTTAAATTCATTATACAATCAGTTCTTAAATACAGAAGTTAATGTTGCTGAAGAAAACATACAAGCTAGGATCAGAGGAAACTTTCTAATGGCTATCTCAAATAAATTTAATTATCTAGTCTTATCTACTGGAAATAAATCAGAATTATCTGTAGGTTATGCAACTCTTTATGGAGACATGTGTGGAGGCATTGCTGTTATTTCAGACTTATTAAAGACTAAAGTATATAATTTATGTAAATACATCAACAATATTTCTAATAGAAAGATTATCCCCTTATCAATTATTGAGAAAGAACCTTCTGCAGAGCTAAGAGAAGATCAAAAGGATACAGATTCTTTACCTCCATATGACGTATTAGACTCTATATTGGAATCTTATGTTGAAGAAGATAAAAGTACAGAAGAAATAATCGGTCAAGGATATGACCCTGAAACTGTTAAAAGGATAATCAAATTAGTGGATCGTAATGAATATAAAAGAAATCAAGCAGCAATTGGAATAAAAATAACTCCAAGAGCTTTCGGTTCTGGTAGAAGAATGCCAATAACTAACCGGTGGAATGATTAAATGGAGATTAAAATAAGTAACAAAGTAATTGGTGAAAGTCAACCTTGTTTTATTATAGCAGAGATTGGTATGAATCATAATGGAGATATTAACTTAGCAAGAGAGATTATCAAATCTGCCAAGGATTGTGGTGTTGATGCAGTTAAATTTCAAATGTTTACTGCAGAAAAATTAGTCACATCTAATGCAAAGACATATGGAAATGAAGGGCATCTGCCAGAATATCAACAAGAAATGTACAAGAA
>CAZRHO010000028.1:0-11390 GCA_964599955.1 uncultured Methanosarcinales archaeon | reverse complement strand
CTCATTGGTAGACACCCCTGGAATTTCTACCAAGATAGATTATGAAGATTTTATTAAAAGAGGTATGAAGAAAACAGAAGCTAAAAAGAGGGCCAAGGAAGCAACTAAAGGAGTCATTGATTCCATAAAATGGTTAGATAATATGGATTCAGTGATCGTAGTTTTAGATTCAACTAAAGATCCTTATTCACAAGTTAATATTACAATCATTGGAAATTTACAAGCAAGAGACATCCCAGTTGTAATTGCCGCAAATAAAGTAGATCTAAAAAGGTCTAATATGGATGCAATTAAAGCTGCTTTCCCACAATATGAGGTAATTGGAATCTCAGCGAAGTATGGTAAAAACTTAGAAGATTTTTATGAACAATTATTCAAATTGGCAAAATAAATAGTTACTATAACCAGTATATTTAAAAATAACAAAATCTTACCATAATAAGATACGAAGGTTTTGGGATTAAAAATTTCAATTTAAATTTTTAATAACAAAAGTTTATTAAGATTTTAAAAGAGGCTTAAAAAAAGATGGTTACATTTCAATTCGTTCCTTTTCAAGATATAGATAGTTTATCATCTGCAAAGAGAGTAAATAAACTTCTAAACATAGTAAAAAATGAAAAAATAGTCATTATGGAAGGACGTTTAAAAAAGGAAGAAGAAGCAGATTTAATTGAAATTACCATGGAAGAAATTTCTTCAAAATTTAAGGGGATTGAATTAAGTGTAATTTACCCTGATAAAAATAAGCAAGATGCTAAACAGAGATTCAAATCAATGTTATCAAATGTATTGTTGGGAGATAGACAAGGTATGACCATTATTGGACCTGCCACTGTTGTTAAAAAAATAGTAAAAAACCCAGATAAGATTGAATTGTTCACTAACGAGAACGCTACCAAAAGCCGTTATCGTGGTAAAAAAAAGAAGAAAACTAAATAATGCCTCACCAATGTGTTCGTTGTAGCACCATGTATAAAGACGGTGCAAAAGAAATTTTACAAGGTTGTAGCTGTGGCGCTAGACTTTTTTTCTACATTAAAAAAAAACATATTGAAGAAGGAAAAAAATTAACAAGTAACTTAACTGAAAAAGATAAAGAATCTATTGAAAAAGATATTTCTGAGATAATACATGTTAAAACTGAAAATAAAGATAAGCCAGTCATTCTAGATATCGAAGCAATTAGAGTTATGAAACCAGGAAAATATGAGTTAGACTTAGTTCATCTATTCAAGAAGGACCCATTAATAATTAAATTAGAAGAAGGCAAATATATGATTGATTTACCTGAAGCATTTAAGAAAAATTAAATTTCATATTTGATCTAAATTAAAAAAAATCCTAAAGATTAAATCATACAAACTTACAGTTTGCTTTTTTGTGCTTTATCTGAGATTATAGCACTATTACCACTTTTATCTTCAATAATTATTTTAAGTGATTCTCTTCCAACTAAAACCTTGTTTAATTTTTTGATTAAGTTTTTAGCTTTCTTTTTAACTGCAGCATCATCTTCAGATTCAGCAGCAGATTGGATTATATTTTTAACTCTCTCTAACAAACCCTCCACATTAGTGATGTAACCATTTGAAGCAGGTCCTGCTTCCATTGTAATCACCCGGGGTATTTTTACTGTAGCATTACCTGATTTTACAATCTTAATATTAAGGTCATCTTCAGAACTAATTTCTAATGTATATTTTGCCGGTTCTTTCTTTTCAGCTGGTTCTAAGTCAGATTTTCTTGTACCACAAGCTGAACAATCCATCGATAAGATAAAAACTCGACCAAAGTAAGGGATATCTACTTCTTCTTCCATTAACGTAGATTCATTTTTACCACAAAACATGCAGGATTGATTTTTAATTTCAGGCATAAGTAAGAGAAATCTAATTTCTGTTTAAAAACATATCGGAATTAATTAAGATAGAGAATAAAATAAAAACAAAAAGCTTAAAAATAAATTACAAGACACTGTAACATTAAGCACCGGTAATTTCCGTTAAGGGAATTACGGAGCAACTTGTTGCACCGGTAGTTTAATGGCTAGAATCCGGGCCTTCCATAAGGTCTGTGGTTATATTAATTACCCACTTTGATGTGAGCCTGTGATCCGGGTTCGAAAGAATTTAGGTTTAGCTTAGAAAAGCCAGCTGGTTAGTCCCTTTGAGGACTGTGAAACCTGTCTCGAAAGTCCCGGCCGGTGCATCCTTTTCTTTTTTTATTCTTCTTTCATCTTAGGCCAGTAGTAAGAAACGATTATATAATAGTCTTACTTTCAAAACGGTATAGCCAGACGAATGTGAAAATCAGGGAGTTGAGCTTAGAAAATCCAGCTGGTTGGCAGTTTTCAATAACAGAGCTGTAAAACTACCTATTCGCAAGTTTTGTTTGGCTATCCTTCTATTTAAAGACTACAAAATAGCAAGCTTTATAAATTAAAAACAAAACGTTTCTTTACAGAAAAGAGGGATATTATATGACGAAAATAAACAGAGTTACAATTCACGGTTTCAAAAGTTTTGCTCACAAAACCGACATCCCATTCAATAATGAATTTAACTGTATTTTGGGACCAAATGGTTCTGGTAAAAGTAACATTGGAGATGCCCTTTGTTTTGTTCTAGGGAGATTATCTGCAAAATCAATGAGAGCTGAAAAAGCAGCTAATTTAATTTTTAATGGTGGAAAAAATAAAAAACCATCCTCTTCAGGAAGTGTTGAAATAGCTTTCTGTAACGAGAATAAAGTTTTTCCAATTGATGATAAAGAAGCGATCATTAACAGACAAATTTCTAAAAAAGGCAATAGTACTTACAGGATTAACGGAAATAAAAAAACAAGAACCGAAGTAATTGATTTCTTAAGTTTAGCAAAGATTAACCCCGATGGTTACAATATTATCCTTCAAGGAGACATAACTCGTTTTGTAACTATGTCACCTCTAGAAAGAAGAAGGATTATTGAAGAAATTAGTGATGTATCTATCTATGAAGAAAAAAAACATAAAGCAATGCTCGAATTAAATAAAGTTGAAGAAAAAATAAACAGCGCTGAAATTATCCTTAAAGAAAGAAAAACTTACTTGAAAGAATTAAAAAAAGATCGTGATCAAGCTTTAAAATTTAAGAGTTTCAAGGATAAAATAGATTCTAACCGAGCAACTTATTTACACTTACAAATAAAAGAAAACGAAGGAAAGCATCAAAAAATAGAAAAACAAATTAAAGAACATCAAAATAAGATTGATAATTCTGAAAAAAAAATTGAACAAATTAAAGTTAAAGTAAACACTAATAAAGAAAAAGTATCTATTATCAATAAAGAAATTGAACAAAAAGGTGAAAAAGGTCAATTAGAAGTTCATCGAGAAATTGAAGATCTTAAAGTTACCGTTGCTCAAGATAAAACTAGGATTTCTACATTAAAAGATGAAATTAATAAAATTAAACAGAGAAAAGATCAATTCCAACAAGAAATAAAAGAGTTGCAAGATAAATCCTCCACTTCATTAAAAAATCAAAGAGATTTAGAGAAAGAAATTAATCGTAAAAAAAGAGAATTAACTGAAATTAAACAAAAAATTGACCAATTTAAAAAGAAACATAAAATTGAATCTTCACAAGAGTTAGATCAAGAGATTGAAGATAAAGATCAATTAATTGAACAAAAACAAGAAGACATACAAAAAGTTAGACAACGACAACAAGAGTTATTAAGAGAAAAAGATCGTATTGAATATCAATTTGAAACAATTGATCAAAAAATTAAGAAAGTTAAAGAAGTTAAACAAGAAAATAAAGATCAAATTAAAACTTTACAGAAACATAAAACTGACTTCAAACATTCAACTTTAAGATTAAACAAATGTTTAGAAAACGATAGTAGTTTCGCATCTCAATTAGCTAACGCACGACGTAGTTTAACTGAATTACAAGAAAAACAAGCAAAACTTAATGCTAAAACTCTTACTGCTCAAGCTAATTTTTCTGCCAATCAGGCTTTGCAAGCAATTTTAAACAATAAAAAACAATTTTCTGATGTGCATGGGACTGTGGCAGACTTAGGACAAGTAAATAAAAAATATTCATTAGCTTTAGAAATGGCGGCTGGAGGAAAAATGCAACATTTAGTTGTTGATAATGATAAAACTGCTGCCGATTGTATCAAATATTTAAAATCAAACAAATTAGGTTCAGCATCATTCATCCCCTTAAATAAAATAAGATATCAAGATGTCAATATCGAAAAACAAAAATTAACTAAAATGGACGGTGTTCATGATTTTGCAATTAATTTAATTTCTTTCAAACCGCAATATAAAAAAGCTTTCAAGAACGTTTTTGGAAGTACTTTAATTGTTGACAATATCGATGTAGCTCGTAAAGTTGGAGTGGGAACTATTAAAATGGCAACATTAGAAGGAAACATAGTTGAAGCAAGCGGAGTTATGAGAGGGGGTTTCCTTAAAAGAAGACCTAGTTTAGGTTTCAAAGAGAAGGATTCCTTAGAAGCATTAGGAAAAATCGACAATGAAATTTCTGAAATTGAAGGAGTTATCCACAACATTACCAATAAAAGAGAAGCAAATGAACAGGAAATCAGTTCATTAAGAAATTTAAGAGCAGAGTTAGAAGCCGAGATTATAAAATTAGAAAAGACTTTACATTTAGATAATGATGACTTGGATGCAACTACTGATTTAAAGAAAGAATTATCTGAAAAACTGAAAGAAGTTAATCAAGAATTGGAACAAGTTCAAAAACAAGTTAGTTTAATTAACAGAGAATTAGCTAACTTAAAATCTAAAAAACACATGTTAAGATCACAAGTTAATGAACTACGTAACCCAAGATTGTTAGCACAATTATCGGCATTTGAAGAATCTAAACAACAAAATAGAGAATCTATCCTTAAATTAGAAGGTGATTTACGTAATAGTTCAACTAATTTAGAACAACTATATTCCCCAGAATTAAATAAGATTAAAGAAATAATACAACAACATAACAAAGAGGAAAATCAATTTAAAGAAGAAATTAAAACTTTAAGTTTGAAAATATCAGAATGTGAAAAAAATCTTTCTAAAAAAGAAAAAGAAAGTAAAGAGTTCTATTCAAAATATAAACAATTGTTTAATAATAGGGAAAAATTAAGTTCAGAAATAAATAATTCTGAAAATGACATTGAAAATATTAGAGAGAAAATTAGAACTTGTGAAAGAGAAATTAATTTGGTTTCTTTGAAAAATGCAGAAGCTAAAGCAAAATTAGCTGGCTTAAAAGAAGAATTTTCAAAATATAAAGACACACCATTACTAAAAAATAAACCAATTGATGAATTAAAAAGAGAGATTAGTAAATTTGAAGTTATGCTAAGCCAGATGTCAGCAGTTAACATGAAAGCATTAGAAGTTTATGAACAAGTAGAAACTGAATTTAACAAACTAGTTGAGAAAAAAGAATCTCTAGCAGTAGAAAAAACTGACGTTCTGACAATGATGAATGAAATTGAAACTAAGAAGAAAGATCACTTCATGAAAACATTTAATCATGCTAATAAGAACTTTCAAGAGATATTTAACAATTTATTTAGAAAAGGAAAAGCTTACTTGCAATTAGATAACCCTAACAAACCATTTGAAGACGGTTTAAGTATTAAAGTAAAATTAACAGGCAACAGATTTATGGACATTAAATCTCTCTCTGGTGGAGAAAAAACAATGACCGCGTTATCTTTCATATTTGCAATTCAAGAATATCAACCAGCATCATTTTATATCTTAGACGAGATAGATGCAGCATTGGATAAACATAATGCGGAAACATTAGCTAAATCTATTAGAAATTATACTGATAAAGCACAATACATTGTTATTTCCCACAACGATTCTGTGATTTCAGAAGCCGATACTTTATTCGGCGTAAGTATGAATAATGGAATTAGTAAGATTACTAGTTTAAAAGTGTAGTTGTTATTTTTAAGTAGACATATAAGTTTATAAATGTTAAATTTATTTCTTAATATACAATGGCAAAAAAAAAAGCAACAAAAAGAAGATCTACTAAGAAAAGACAAACTAGATCTTCTTCTACGGTTATTAAGATTCCGCAAGTTCCTTTAAAACAAAGGTTAGATCCGTATGCTTTAGCCTATGCCCTTGCTTGTTTCAGGGTATTATTAGTTTTACTAATCAGTGTAATTAAAAACCCAAGTTTAACAAAATTTGTAGAGAGTATTCATTTCACTTATTCTTCAAATTTTAGTGGGATCATTACAGGAGTTGCAGAAACAGCAATTTGGGGATTAGTAATGGGTTTCTTAATAGGATGGTTATATAATAAGTTTGTTTAAATGAATTTAAAATTTAACTTATATTCTTTTTTTCAAGTAATTTTTATCAGAAAATATTATAAAGTTCCTAAAAGAATTTAATTTATGAGATCAATAAACACAGAGCAAGAATTAATCTTAACTATTAATAACAATAAAAATTTTAATAACCTAATAAAATTTTTAGAAAGCTTATCTTTAAGTGCAGAGAATGATGGAGCCCGTGATATAATTATAAATCAGAAAAAATACGGTGAAGAGACACTGGAGTTTACATTTAATATTGAAACAGATAATAAAGAAAATTTAATAATAGTTCTTGGAGAAAAAAGAACTCATATTTTTCTTAAAAAAGGTAAAAAATTTGAACAACTTAAAGAAAAATTCTTTAAATTTATTAATTATTAATTTTCTAAATATTCTTTAGCTTCTCTCATTAACTGTTCAGCTTCTTCTTTTGAAAAATTTTCATTAACTCTCAGGAAAAGGTCTATTATATTTGATTCAAGATAATTTTCTGGTTCTGTATTTTTAGCTGTTAATTCCTTCTCAAATTCAAGATAAAAACTACGTAAATCAACCATTCTCTCTTTATCATTAAAATTATCTAAAACTTTCTTAAATTCCTGAATAAAATATTTAACAACACTAATACTAAAGAGATCATTATCTTCTTGCTTATTTGTTTGCTTTGATTTTTCAAATAAATTCAATACTTCTTGTTTACTAATCATTTTCACAAATATTCTTTAGCCTTTTCCATTAATGGTAAAACTGCTAAAACTTCTTCCTTAGTCATTCTACCTAACTTAGCGAAACCTAATTCACCTTCAGCATTTTTATTTTGCCTACCTAATTGCAATTTAGGTGTTCCTTCATTATATGAAAAAACAGCAACTGTAATTACACTTCTTTCAAAATCAACTGACTCTGAAAATAATTCTTTATCTAAACTTTTATCAAACGCCATATTCTATTTTTTCCTCCATATTCAAAATCATACATCTAAATCAATCACTTCTTTAGCATTCTTCTCAATAAATTCTCTTCGTGGTGCTACTTCATCACCCATCAATACAGTAAACATTTGATCTGCAGATACTGCATCTTCCACGTTAACTTGTTTCAACATTCTTACAGAAGGATCCATGGTAGTTTCCCATAATTGTTTAGGGTTCATTTCACCTAAACCTTTATACCTTTGGACACCAACATTTTCTCCCATTTCTAAAACCATCTTTTCTTTCTCTGCATCAGTATAAACATATTCTATCCTTTTACCTTTCTTTAATTGATAAAGCGGCGGCATTGCTATGTAGACATGACCGCCTTCAACTAATTCGGTCATGTGACGATAGAAAAATGTTAACAATAAGGTCATAATGTGTGATCCATCAACATCTGCATCAGTCATAATAACTAATTTATCGTATCTTAATTTTTCTAAATTAAATTCTTCCCCGACTCCTGTACCGAGAGCCGTAATCATAGCAATAATTTCTTTATTTTCCATGATTTTATGTAACCTTGCTTTCTCAACATTTAAGATCTTACCTCTTAATGGAAGAATTGCTTGAAATTCTCTGTTACGACCCATCTTTGCTGATCCACCAGCTGAATCTCCCTCTACTAGATATAATTCACATTTTTTAGGATCACGATTACTACAATCTGCTAATTTACCAGGTAAACCAGATCCTTCTAAAGCTCCCTTTCTTCTAGTTAATTCTCTTGCTTTACGGGCAGCTTCTCTAGCTCTAGCAGCATCTAATGATTTAGCAACAATTGTTTTAATAGAATTTGGATTTTCACCAAAATAAATGTTTAATTCTTCATTAACTAAAGAAGTAACAATACCAAAAACATCACTATTACCCAATTTAGTTTTAGTTTGACCTTCAAATAATGGTTCTTGAACTTTAACTGAAATTACTGCAGTTAAACCTTCCTTAACATCTTCCCCACTTAATTTCATAACATTATTTTTATTTTTACTTTGATCCTTAGCAAAATTATTTAAAACTCTAGTTAGAGCTGTTTTGAATCCAGACAAATGAGTTCCTCCTTCAATAGTGTTAATATTATTTACAAACGAGAATACATTTTCTTGATAACTACTGTTATAACGAAGAGCTATTTCTACTTCTACATCATTCTTACTTTTTTCAAAATAAATTACTTCATGCAAGGGGTGTTTATTCTGATCAACATATTCAACAAATTCCTTAATGCCACCATCATATTTGAAGACATCACCTTTCTCAGAATCACGTTCATCAACCAATTCTATTTCAATCCCCTTATTTAAAAAAGCTAACTCTCTTAATCTCTTAGCTAGGATATCATAATGATAAATAATTTCAGGAAAAATTTCAGAATCTGGTTTAAAATGGATAGTTGTGCCCGTATTAGTAGTATCTCCTGTAACTTCTAATTGACCTAGAGGTTTACCTCTAGAATACTTTTGAAAATGAATTTTTTCCTTTCTTTTAATTTGTACTTGTAATTCCATAGAAAGAGCATTTACAACACTTACACCTACGCCATGTAAACCGCCACTTACTTTATATGAATCCTTGTCAAACTTACCGCCTGCATGAAGTTTAGTAAGTGCTACTTCAACTGCAGAAATTCCAAATTTGGGATGGATATCCGTGGGAATACCTCTCCCGTTATCATGAACAGTAATACTATTATCTGAATGAACAATTACTTTAATTTTATTACAATAACCTGCTAAAGCTTCATCAATAGAGTTATCAACAATTTCCCAAACTAAATGATGTAACCCTTTAATTGAAGTATCGCCAATATACATACCTGGTCTTTTTCTAACTGCTTCTAAGCCTTCTAGAACAGTAATTTGAGCAGCACCATAACTAGATTTATCATTATCTTTTACTGAGTTTTGGTCTGGATTTCCTTCTAAGTTTTGTTCCATTTTAAGATTAAATTATACCTCTATTTTAAAATTTTTAAAATCAACTTTATCGTCGATAAAACCTATATTTTTAGAAGAATTGAGCATTTATAAAGCTATCGGTAATTTAGACGTCAGATAATAAAAAATACTTCAGGGCAACCAAATTGCATCTTCAGTATTAAGCCTACAGCCATTAATGCATTCAAAATCATTATCTTGGACATAATAATTAGTAATGACCGTATCATTATCTTCATCATCGAAGTCATTTAAATAACGATCATCAGATATAAATTTGTCACCATTAGGAGAAATAATTAAATCTTCTTCCAATTCTGCACTATTCACAATTATTGGTTCAATGTCTCCAAAAGAAGGATTAATAAAATAAAAATCATCCGGTTCAACTGCAAGAATTACATTTTTAAAAGGAACCCAATACATACGACTTAATCTCCGAGAAGTATTATTTAAAAAATATTTATTATTTCCATCATTATCCATTGCATACAAAGAATTATCTCCTGTTTCTTCATGATCGCAAGAAAAATAAATTTTCTCATCTGGTGAAACAGTGAAAGAATATACCTCTATAGAATCAGGAGTATTAGGAAAAGCGCTATTCCCTTCAAATGGAACAATAGGTTGCATGGTCTCTAGATCAACAATAACCAAACTACTATGATAATTAAATGTAGCAGAAATTTGAGCAACTAATTTAGACCCATTGTCGATCAAGGCAAAACCAGAATCACTAATTCCGACAGAAGAGCTTTGTTCATAATCTGCAAACATTTCCATCCAATTAATATGATATTGATTGAGAGGATTACCTTCTTTATCCGTGATTAAAACATCAAGTCTAGATGAGCCATCCCATTGTTTTATTATAGCAACCATACTATTATCAACAGATTTAGTGATGGAACTAAACCCATCGTTATAATGTAAATCTAAATTTAAATTCCATTCTGATTCAACCTTATTATCTAAATCTAAAGAATAAACTCTTCCATCTCTGATTGAAATTATTTCACCACAACAAAGTTCTAATTCTTCTTCTTGCTCTGGTTCTTTCTCAGGGAATTCACAAACATTTGTATAAGGGTTACAAATTCGATCTCCTTTACAATCATCATCTGTCCTACATTCCTGTAAACTAGTTTGATTATTATTATCACAACCAATAACCATGGGTGAAAAAGCTACTGATAAAGACAAACCCAACAGGATAGAACTTCTTTTCAAATTCCTAATACCAGTTGTTAAAATATTTTCCAGAGACATTTTTAAAATAAGAATTTTATTTAACCAAACAGTAGTTTGTAAATAAACCACTTTAAATATTTTATTAATTAAACTTCATCAGCACGCCAGTGAGCATTTATTTCCATCTTTTTAATTTCATTTTTCCTTAAAAATCCTTCCCAAGCAATCATTGCTCCTTGATCACCAGCCAGATCCATCGGTACCTTGTAAAATTTAGCATTTCTCTCTTTACACATAATATTTAACATTTCACAAAATCTTTTATTTGCCCCTACACCACCCACTAACAATAACTCTTTTTTTCCTGTGTGTGCCATTGCCCTTTCCACAACTTCAGCCAACATTGCAAAACAAGTTTCCTGAATAGAAAAACAAAGATCTTCTTTACTTGCTTGTTTTCTTTCATATAACTGCTGACATTTAGTTAAAATACCTGAAAATGAGACGTCCATCCCTTTAATTGCATAAGGCAATTCCACATAATTCCCACTTTTAGAAATTTGTTCAATTTTAGCTCCTGCAGGGAAACCTAATTTTAAAATTCTACCGAATTTATCTAACATGTTCCCTAAACCAATGTCTAAAGTTTCACCAATCACATGATATTTACCCTGTTCATCTTGAAAAATGATTTGTGTATTTACACCAGAAACATAAAGGTACATTGGATCTTCCAATTTATTAACAACTTTACCAATACTTAAATGCGCACAACAATGATTAACTGGAATTAAAGGTAAATTATGTTCATTTGCCCATTTCTTAGCTTTATGGTAACCTTCCCATAAAACCGGGTCTAAACCTGGACCAGCTGAATATGCGATAGCATCTACTTTTTCCCAAGTTACATTTGCTTCCTGTA
>CAZRHO010000027.1:0-11417 GCA_964599955.1 uncultured Methanosarcinales archaeon | reverse complement strand
CTCCAACAATTGCAGGATTATTTTGACGAAAAGTATAGCCTTTAAGAATTAAAAATTTACAAGGTCTAACTAATTTGGTCAATTCTTGCATTTCTATTTTTCTTTTAAGACTATTTTTATATTTTTCATAATCTTCAATAATTCGATAGATTACTTCATTAGTTATTACCTTAAGATTTTTACTTTCAATTAATTCCTCAATATCTCCAGGTGTTTTAATATTAAAGCCTAACATTACTCCGTTAAATTCATCTTTTTCTTTCATGGATTCTAATTTAGAAATATCTTTCTTAGTTATGTTTCCTAAACTTGCAGAAGCAATTGAAATTTCTTTTTCTTCTAATAAGTTTCTTAGTGCTTCAAGTCCTCCAATAGTATTAGCTTTAATTAGAACTCCAATTCTATCTTCTTCATTATCAATGACTACTTCTTTTATTTCTTCTTGAACTTCTAATTTTAATTGTTCAATTTCCTTTTTATCTCCAGAACAACTTCTAATTGGCATTCCAGAGATTGCTTTATCTAACCCAGGGGCTGAAATTTTAACTCCAGTTGCAGCAATAACTTCTTTAACATTTTTGAATTTACTTTTTTTCTCACGCATTTCTGCTAAATCTGCTGGTTCTAGTAAAGCTCTTACTTTAACAACAATAGGTTCATCGATGTTACCTATTACTAAGGTATCATTTACTTTTAATTTACCATTATAAAGAATGGTATCAATGGTTGTTCCTAAACCTTTTTCTTCTTTTACTTCTAGAATTGTTCCTTTACAATTTCCTTCTTCTTCAATTTGTAATTGTGATTCTAAATATTTTTGTGCTAAACCTGTTAGAACCATTAATAATTCTGAAATACCTTGTCCTGTGAATGCAGAAACTGGTACTATGGCGACTTGTTTAGTATAGTCAGAAACACGATCAAACCTTTCTGCTTGAATTTTTAATTTATTAAATTGACCAACTAACTCATAAAACCTTTTTTCAAATTCTCCTTGAATTTGATAATCTAAAGTATTAATGTTATCTAATAATAACTTATTTTTATCATGATTCCAGTTTGGGATCAAATCAATTTTGTTGGCAGCAACTACAAATGGAACTTTGTTAGCTTTTAATATTTCAATAGATTCGATAGTTTGTGGTTTGAATCCTTCATTGATGTCAACCACCAAGATAGCAATATCTGCTAAAGATCCTCCTCTTTTTCTTAATGAAGTGAATGCGGCGTGCCCGGGTGTGTCAATGGCTAGTAATCCTGGAACTGTCAATTTATCTCCCAGTGAATCTAGTAACTTACCGCATATTTTTTTTATGGTTTCAATTGGGATAATGGACACACCGATGGCTTGGGTAATCCCACCTGCTTCACTTTTAGTTACGACTGTTCTTCTAATTTGATCTAATAAAGAGGTTTTTCCATGATCAACATGTCCTAAAGTTGAAAGTAGTACTTTTCTTATTGCCATGAGGTTCTTGAATTAGTTTTTTTTTTTAAATCTTCTTTTTTTATCTTTAATCTTAATTTTTCCAAAAAATTTATAAATAGGTGCCACTTTGGAGTAACAAAACGATTAAAATTAATCCGAGGTATATAAAAAATGTCAAATTATTTTAAAAAATTAGCAGCATCAATAGCATTAGTTGGAGCTCTTGCTACCGGTGGATGTAGTGATGGTAATGAAAATAATAATGAAGCTGATGCTGGCTTAACTGATGCAGTTCAATGTATCACTCAAGAAAATTATGGTTTAAATGTAGCTCTTACTAATTATGAAACAGGTATTGGTATTGAAGATGCAATTGTTAGGGCTGAATGGGGAGAAAAAGAAGGAAAAGTTTGTCCATTTGATAATGAAAGTAAATTTTATACTTGTAACCAAGTTCCTGGAGATTTAGACATAAAAGTTTCATATGAAGGGATTAACGAGATTTATAGCGAACCAATTGATGTATGTGGAGAACAATCTCAAACAAAAGAATATTTCTTTAATGCTCCTACTCAAATTAATGATCAAGATGCAGGTTCAATTGGCGATGTTTTTGACGCTGGAACAGAAGATGATGCTAGTATAGAAGATGATGCTAGTACAAATTTAGATGCGGGATCAAATGATACAAGTTCAGATGACGCGAGTTTAGATGCAGGATTTGATGATGCGGGTTCAGATTCAGATGTAGGAAGTGACGCAGATGTAGGTCCAATGGGTGATGCTTATGATGCGGGCACAGAAGGAGATGCTGCTATAGTTAACAGTTGTACTAACTTGAATGAATTTCCTGATTGTATGGGTCCTGAAGGTTATACAACTCTTGTAACAATGCCTGCTGAACACCTTACAGCTACTAACTTAGGTTATGAAGGTGTAACTCAAGATATTGTTAATGGGTCCAATGCTGCAAAAAAAGTATTTTCTGGGAATGCTTGTTCTATGCCTGTTTTATTTGAACAGCCAGATCCTTGTACAGGTGGATTGGTAGTTGGTCAAGCAACTGTAGAATTAGTTGATGATAACACTATTGCAATTAAACGTCCAACTCACTTAGAAGGGACTGTTGCATTAGAAAAATTAATTGCTGGTGGATTAAATGGAACTAATTGTACAATTACAATTGATCCTAACGATCCAGAAAACCCAAACATTAATTGTCAGTAAATTTTAAGAAATATTTTTATTTCTTCTTGTTTTTCTTTTTCTTTATATGAAAATTATTATTGAAAATTCCAGTAAAATCAAAGCAACTTTACCTGAGAGAGATCCTACTAAAATGCAAGAAGTTTTTTATAATCCGTCGATGGTTTCTAACAGAAATATTTCTGTTTTATTATTAAATTCTATTGATAATAAAAAAATGAATTTAGCTTTACCCTTAGCAGGTTCAGGAATAAGGGCACTGAGGTTTCTACAAGAATTGAAAAAAGGAAAAATTAATCAATTATTCGTTAATGATAAAAAAGATAATTTTTTGAGTATATTTGACGTTAATTTAAAATTAAATGGTTTAGAAGATTCAAAAAAGATTAATCTTAACAAAGAAGATGCTAATTTATTTCTTTTAAATAAAGTAAACAAAAATGAGAAAATAGACCATTTTTGTGGTTACTTTGATTATATTGATTTAGATCCATTTGGTAGTCCTAACCCTTTTTTATCTGCAGCCATTGCAAGAATATCTAGGGAAGGAATTATTGCTATTACTGCAACAGATACAGCTGCATTAAGTGGAACATATCCAAAAGTAACTAAAAGAAAATATTGGGCTAAACCATTACGTAATTATTTAATGCATGAGATTGGTTTAAGAATTTTAATTAGAAAAATTCAATTACAAGGGATTCAATTTGATAAAGCGTTAATTCCTGTTTTAAGTTATCATAAAGACCATTATTTTAGGATATATTTTAAAAATGAAAAAGGGAAAGTTAAATGCGATGAATTGCTTAGTCATCACAAATATTTTTTGCATTGTGACAAGTGTTTAAATTTTAAAGTTTCTGAATATAATTTAGGTTTTTGTGAATGTAATAATAAATTTAATTTTGCAGGCCCATTATGGATAGGCTCATTAATTGAAAAAAATTTAATTAATAAAATTCTTAAAGAGAATAATTTTCCAAAGGAGAGTAAATTTTTACAATTATTAAAAGAAGAAGCTAATTTTCCTAATGTGGGGTTTTATGATTTACATGCAATCTGTAAAGGGTATAAATTAGAACCAAAAAAGATGGATGAAATAATGAGAAAATTAGAAGCAGTAAAGACAAGTTTCTCTGTGAATGGGATAAAGACAAAAAAGAAAATAGAAGATATTGTCAGGGAATTAAAATAATTATTCATTTATCTTCTCTTGCATAATATCCCTTTTTTAGAATTTCTCCCCATTTTTGAACTTCATGAAAATAATTTTGATGGGGTGTAGGTTGAACCTCTAATTCTAAATTATCTAGTGCTTTATTGAATTGGTTTTGGTCCATAGTTAATAATAATGAAGAAGAAAAGTTTTGACTAACATAATTTTGTAAAACTTCTTTAGTAATTCCTGGTCTTTCTTTTACGGCAGCAGTTATAAGTTCTTCTAGATTTGGAATTTGAAATTTAGAGTTTATTTTAAGTTTAGTTACGGAAACTCCCAAGGAAAGGATCTCTGCTTCAGTTAGCCCTGGCATACTCTTAGAATAACAAAAGATCATCTCTTTTTTAAGGTCTTCTATATGATTAATATTTGTCAATGAATGTTGCAAATGAATTTGATCCAGTTTATCGTAAGATATTTCTTGTTCTACATAAATACATTCTCCTAAGTAACAATTATTGAAAGATAATATTGGCAATACTTCTTCTCCGTTCTCATTAAATGATCCTGCTTTTATTATTTTTGGCAAGGCATAAGTTTTACCTACTTCGTGTTTATTTCTTTGAAGGTTAAAATGAGTGTAATGAGGGGTCGTGACAGGTATAAAAGGATAATCTTTTTTATGAATTCTTATTATGCCAGAAATGTTGTTTTTAGAATCAAATTCTCTTTTTTCAACTTCATTAATATTTCCAATCTTATCTTGAATTAAGTATTTAATTTGTTGATTTTCTCTTTTTATCATTATAAAAACAATAAGATAGAATAAATTATTAAAACTTATGTAAAGAATAATTGGGAATTAACCCAGTGCTAAATCCATTTTAGCTATTTCTGAACTTTGAACATATTCTAATTCGCCCATCTTAGCTGCAATACCGTCAAAATCTGAACCTTCAACTTCGTACATTGCTAATACTAAAACGGCTTTTAAACCAAAAGCGATAGGTTCTTCTTTAACCTGCATCTCTCCGATAGAACCTGCATTTTTAGCTATTTCTAAAGCTTTTTCTTTAATTGGTGCCAAATCAACTTCTGGGGATTCGGGCATTAATTTAAATGTAATTACTGCTTTTGCCATAAATTTTACCTCTTATTAATTTAAATTTTAATTAGGTCCAACGAAATTACAATTTGGACAAGTATATTGACTAGCGTTACTACGACAATTTTTACATCTTACAATCTCATAATCGTTACAACTTGGACAGTTGAAATTAACACTACCTTTATCATTAGCAACTTTTTTTTTACATGAACTACAAGTTTTTCCTTCCATGACTTGTTTGGAAGGTAAGTCATTTATAAATTTTTTTGAAAAGTAGAATGAAATTAAATTATTGAAATTTAAATAAAAATAAAAAATAATTTTTTTATATATTAACTTCTTTTGGTTTTAAAGCTAAACCAATCGCAATTAACAGAGGTATAATTACTGAAGCCCAACCTATCATAATGGCCCAATCGGGATAACCCTCATAATTACCTGTAAGTTCGGTGATGAATTGCATTACTAATAAGGTCCCTAAAATTAAAGGAATAAACCACTTAATAGCATGATTCCACCATTTACCTAGTTTCCATTTACTTACACTATTAATGTATTCTCGCAACCTGTCAGCTCCATAAACCCAACCAATAGCTAGGCATTCAAAGATACCTACTAAGACTAAACCAAAACTAGTAATAAAATGGTCAATTACATCTAGAAAATATAGTCCTGCTCTTGTTGTGAATAAAATTCCTAACATGAAACAAACTGAACAAACATACATTGCGATTTTTTTTAATTGAACTTTTTCAGCTCTATCTGCAAAAACTGTATTAACCGATTCAACTAATGAGAAAGCACTGTCAATCCCTAGTGCAAGTAAGGTTAAGAAAAATAATGCTGAAAAGAACCATGCCCAAGGCATTAAAGATAGTGCTTGTGGAAAAACTACAAAAGCTAAACCTGGCCCAGAAGCAATGACTTCTTCTATGCCAACTCCTGTGCTGGTTGCCATGTAACCCAATATTGAAAAGACTACAAAACCAGCGAAAATACTGATTGCAGAATTAGCAACAGAAGTAATGTAAGCATCGCTAGTAATATCTTGAGTTTCTTTATTGTAGCTAGCATAAGCAATCATGATTCCAAAACCCAGGCTTAAAGTAAAGAATATTTGAGAAGCTGCAGCTAACCATATTTCTGTATTAAACAATGCAGAAAAATTTGGCGTCAAATAATGTAATATGCCTGTCATTGCTCCTTCTAAAGTAATTCCGCGGACGAATAAGATTACCAACAATATTATTGGTAGAGGCATTGTCCAAGCAACTACTTTCCCTACGCTCTTAACACCGTTCCTTACACAGAAATAAATAGTGATCCAAACGGCAGCTAAGGCAAGAAAGAGATAAAAATTTATTCCACCTAAAGTTCCAATTCCATCTGAGATTTGTAAAACTCCATTGAAGAAAAACCCTTTAGCATCTTCTGCCCACGGTAATCTTGCTTGAAATGAATTGATGAAAAATACCAAGGCCCAAGCCAGAACTGCAGAATAATATATCACTACTACAAAACCAGAGAAGATGGCTCCACCGCCGATCCCTCTTAATTTATAATTAAGTGTTTTAAATGCATCAACTCCGCCTTTTTGTAATTTTTGCCCAATGGCAAATTCTAATATTAATAAGGGTATCCCTAGCACTAATAAAGCAATCAAATAAGGTATTAAGAAAGCTCCCCCTCCAAATTTATATGTTAAATAAGGAAAACGCCAAACGTTTCCTAACCCTACTGCCGAACCTATCGCAGCAAATAAAAAGATAGTCCTTGAATTCCAACGTGCCCTAGCCATATTTAAAAAATCCCCCTTAAATTATCTGATTAATGAATAAAATAGAGATATAAATAGTTTTTGTAAGTGCCGTATATACTAATTTTTATCGATAGATATTAGGTTTTTTTCTGTTTTAAATCCAATGGGTAAAAATTTTTCAGTTACATATATATTGGTTTTAGTGTGATTACTAATCTTGTTGGTTTTAATTTTTGACTTTGGTAATAAAGCCATAAATGAAATTAATTGATCTGCTAAATGTTCTCCTACTGGAGACCCTGATTCAATTTCTTTTTTTAATTTTTTAACTGATTCTCTAGAAACATCTTCTGAACTTTTATTTTTTTCAATTAGCGAATCTCCAGCTAAGGTTGTTTGATTTTTAAAATCAATTTTTCCATTCTTACTATAAATTGTCCAAAGTAGAATTTCCCCTCCAGTGCTGAATGTTTTTCTATAGTCCTTTCTAATTTGGACCGGTACTTGATAATCAGATAAACTCGATGTTGCATATTTCTCGATCCTTTCTGCAATTTCTTTCTCTTCTAGTTCTTGTGAAACATTAATCACGCCCTTTATTTGTTCTAAGTTTCCTTGTTTTGTTAAATTTATTTTTGTTGTTTTCAGATTTAATTCTTCCCAAAATTTATCAAAATTATCGAAATCTTTTAATTTAAATTTTGGATTAATTTCTAAAATTATTTCTCCTCCTCCTTTTGGATAATAACCTCTTTTCATAATTTTCAATTCTATTTTAGATACAAATCTTTTTAGATGAGGTAGGAGAACATTCTGTAGATAATCTACAGAAGCTTGCCATTTACCACATGTTCCACCAGTTACCTTTAATGTAATTTTATTTGGAGCAAACATAGAAGGTAAAATCAATGCTTGCAATAGTAAAGTAATACTGCCAGCAGTACCTATATTGATATTATAAACTCCCGATTTAATTTTTCCTGGGTGATACCAAAAATCAGTTGTGCCTAATTCAAAATCTTTAGTTTTTGCGTTACAAATTTCTTTAAGTGCTTTTATTGCAGTTAAATGTTGAGCTTTTAAACCAGGTTTTGGTCTTCCTGCGCGAATATTATTGATTTTGAAAGGTTTCTTTGTTAGGGTTGAGAGGGCAAGAGCTGTTCTGATTAACGATCCTCCACCTTCTCCATAAGAACCATCTAATTGAATCATAAATTTTGTAAAACAAAAACCTTAATAAAAAACTTCCCTTTTTGTTTATCATATTGTGGGGATATAGTATAACCTGGCTAGAATAGGGGCCTCCAGTAATGGAGGGTTGAGCTTTAGAGCGATGATAAAACCTTTCCTGTAGTAAGCCTTAGATCTGGGTTCGAACGAGAAAGTGCACTTTATTGGTGTTGCTTTCTGCGACAATCCCAGTATCCCCACTTTTTATCTTTTAGAATATTATATAAATCAAAATCATTTTCCAACTTAAGATTATGCTTAAGAAAAGAGGAACTAAAGAAAAATCAAATTTCTTCACTAAAAATAAACTGTTAGTGGCTATTACAACCTTAGTTGGGACTATTGTTGGTGCTGGAATTCTTGGAATCCCTTACGTTCTTGCTAAGGCGGGATTTTTTTATGGGTCATTGATTATCTTAATAATAGGGGTTGCCTTTCTTTTTCTCAACCTTTTTGCAGGGGAAGTTGTCTTAAGAACTAAGGAACAACATCAATTGACTGGTTATGCTGAGAAATATTTAGGGACTAATGGAAAAAGGTTTATGGCTTTAGGGATGTTAATCAACATTTATGGGGCATTAACCGCTTACTTGATTGGGGAGGGAACAACTCTCCATGCTATCTTTAAATTTGGTTCGCCTTTATTATATACTTTAATTTTTTTCGCTATAGCTTTTTTAATTATTTATCGAGGAATAAAAGCAACAGGTAAAACAGAATTATTTTTAATTTTTCTCTTGTTTTTAGTGGTAATTTTAATTGGTTTGTTTTCTTTTCAAGAGATATCATTTAGTAATTTGTCTATATTTAACCCTGCCTTTTTCTTTTTGCCATATGGGGTTATAATTTTTGCTTTTATGGCTTCACCGGCAATCCCTGAATTACAAGAAATATTAGGTAAATAAAAAAAAAAAATGAAAAAAACAATAATCATTGGTTCATTAATTCCAATATTTCTCTATTTGATCTTTGCTTTCATAATTGTGGGGGTCGTTGGAGTAAATCAATTTGATCAATTGGAACCAAATCAAAGGATACAAACAGTCGCTATACAGATATATTCGCAACCATTGTAAGGTTTATTTGCTAACATTTTAGCTGTTTTGGCTATGTTTACTTCATTTTTAACTTTAGGTGTTGCTTTAGTTGAAATGTATCATTATGATTACAAATTATCTCGTCAAACTTCTTTACTCTTAACTTTTTCTTTGCCTTTAGCTATTGTTTTATTTGACCTTACAACTTTCATAACTGTACTTGGTGTTACGGGTGCAATTGCTGGTGGTTTAGATGGTATTTTAGTGATTTTAATGTATTGGAAAGCTAAGATTCTTGGAAATAGAAAACCAGAATATAATTTGGGAAAACTTCAAATTTTTGGTACGTTATTAATTATCTTGTTTTTATTTGGAATGTTTTTTCAGGTTTGGCAAAAGTTCTTTTAATTAGTTATTCTCATTCTCTAGTAACAATTCCAAAAGATTTATAAAGTGGTGCCCACTGCAGAGTAGTATTAGTACCTAAAAGAGAAATGATGTTCTGTATAGTTAGATTAAAATGGTAAAGGAAAAGAACCCTGGAAAGTATGACCATTTAGAGGGTAGTGAATTAGATGGTCAGACTGAAGGAAGTTGGTTTGTTGAGGATGGGAAAGAAGTAACTGGAAATTATAATTTAGAAACAGGTGAACGTGATCCACAGGAGTTAATGAAAAAAAACATCCGTGGAGATTATGATGCACATAAAAATTCTAATCAAGGAGGATCAGAAAAAATGGACGATGAAAATCAAAATGTTGAAAACCAAAGTGTTGATCAGGTAGTAGATAATTCAACACAAGAAAATAAAGTTGATGAAAAAGCAATAAAAGTTACAGAAGCAATTAATAATTTAGAAGATGCTTTAAATGGAAAAGGTGATTTTTCTATAAAAGAAGCTTATGTAAAATATTTAGACCAAGGAGAAGAATTCTCTGGTTATTCATTTTTAGATGATAAGGAAGACGTTGTCGAAAGGTTAATTTCTGGTCCTTTAGAAAGAACTTCTAGAGGGTATGATTTGTTAATGAGCCATAGCGAGACTGTATTTGAGATTATGGAAGCTAATAATTTATTAGAGGAAATTAGTGAAGATGATAAAAAAATTAATCTTGCTGCTGCTAGTGCATTCTTTACTTTTTCACCGAAGTTGTACGATATATTATCTCCGAAATATGTTGCTCAGTTTGTTGAATCTGGAGATTTAAGATTAGATCAGTTATTTGAATCTGAAAATAGAAGCGAAGAAGATATAGAGAATGTAATTGCTTATTTTAGAGGAGAATCTGAAGATGCAATTGAACAAATTGATAGTTTAAGAATAAAACAATCTTTAGAATATGAAGCAAGAGAAAAGAATTATAAAGAATCAATCTCAGATCTTGAAGGAAAAAATAGTTCTTTTAAAGGTTGGTTAGCGGCTTTAGGTGTTGCAGCCGGTATTGGGATTGGCGGTTGGGCTTATACTGCTAACAATGTTAATAATAATTTGGGTGAAAATAATCCACAAGTAAATGAAAGTGCTCGTGTGGCTTACACTCTTTGTAAGGAAGAATCTGGAAAATGTGCAAGTGAATTATCTACTTTGAAAACGAATTATTCTCAATCTCAAGATAGTTTGAATGCATGTGACAATAACTTAAGTGAATCAGCTTCTACAATTAAAACTTTAAATCAAGAAAAAGAAGGTTTACAGAATACTATTGAAAGTTCTTGGGAATCACGAATTAAAATAGCGATTGATTCTGATGATAACGAAGGATTACTTAATGTTGTTGATGCTTATATTAATAATTCAGGAGGAAGTGTTGCAATTAAAGGTAATTCTTGTGAAATGGCTTTAACAAACCTTTATGGTGCAATGGCTTCAGAGATTAAAAATACTGATTTAAGGGAAAAATTTGTTGCTAAAGCTACTGATTTATGTGGCGAGATAGATCCAAATAAAACTTATGTTTTGTTTGGTAAAAATAAATAAAAAATAATTATTGAAAATTTCAAGGAAATGTGGAGGATATAAAAATGTCAATTAAAAAAACAATGATCGCAGGTCTTTTAGGACTTTCATTAGCTGCTTCAAATGCTTATGCTACGCCACCACCTGTAAAAGGAAATAGTGTGGATTTAGGAGTAACAGTTACTAAACCGGTTGAAACTGTAGTAGTTAAACCTAAAATTAAATCTAAAAGAAAAGCAAAAAGAAGCACAAGTAAAGTATGTGAAGATCAATTCAATGGTCAAGGAATGTGCTTATCAGAATCTTTCGCAAATAGTTTGGGGTTAACTAAGCCAATATATAACATTTGTCCAGGAGAAGCAAGAAATTCTTCTCATTGTTATGATACCACTGACGTTCCAGTTTTAAAAAGTTTATCTGGTCTTGAAGGAATTCTTAATGGCCAGGGGAAATTTGCTATAGGTGTAGCTGGTGCACAATGCGAAGCTGATTATCAAAGAATTGCAGGTAAGATTGGAATAGTTTCTCAAAG